>NZ_CP061703.1:2637500-2937500 GCF_014764305.1 Mesoflavibacter profundi | reverse complement strand
GATCCAGAAAAAACAATTTGGCAAAACTTTAGTGACGAGCAGGAATTGGTCATGATGGGAGGAAGAGAAGTAAACTCTCGTGCGTACTTAAGTCGATTCAATTTTTCTGGTAGCGAGCAAAATAAAAAGGTAAAATTATTGTCTGGTGGAGAACGTAACAGACTTCATTTAGCAATGACTTTAAAAGAAGAAGGTAACGTATTACTATTGGATGAGCCAACAAACGACCTTGATGTAAATACACTTCGTGCATTAGAAGAAGGTTTAGAAAACTTTGCAGGTTGTGCTGTTGTTATATCTCACGATAGATGGTTTTTAGATCGTATTTGTACACATATCTTAGCTTTTGAAGGTGATAGCCAAGTATACTTCTTTGAAGGTGGATTTAGTGATTATGAAGAAAATAAGAAAAAACGTCTTGGTGGCGATTTAATGCCAAAACGAATCAAGTATAAAAAGCTTGTAAGATAATAACGGATTAAACTAAAAAATCCTCAAAAATAATTTTTGAGGATTTTTTTATTTTGCTAACAGCTAACAGCTAACAGCTAACAGCTAACAGCTAACAGCTAACAGCCAACAGTTAACTAATTTGGATACCATTCCAAAAGCTCAACATTAATATCAGGATTACCTTCGTTTACAATAGATTTAAATTTTTTTACATTACTTAAACCTTCAGTACCTCTAAAATGGTAAGGATAAACGGTTTTAGGATTAAAATCTAATACAGCACTTGCTGCACTTTCAATAGGCATTGTATAAGGTAAATTCATACATACAAAAGCTTTATCAATGTTTTTAAGATTTCTCATTTCTGGGATATCTTCGGTGTCACCAGAGATGTAAACACGTTCGTCTCCAAAGGTTAATACATAACCATTTCCTCTACCTTTTTTATGAAATTTTAATGCTTCTTCACGTAAATTATACATTGGTATAGCTTCAATATTTATGTCTTTAACAACTGCTGTTTGTCCGTTATTCATCACTTTAAACATTGGTTTAAAGTCTTCAGGAAATTTATCTACTACAGCTTGTGGCGCAACAATTAAAGTACCTTTAAGGTTTAATTCTTTTAAGGTCTCAATATTTAAATGGTCACCATGTATGTCTGTAATTAAAACAATTGTTGGTTGTTTAAAATCAGCAAATGCTGCTTTGCCGCCAGTAGGATCTACATAAATAGTTTCGTCACCATAATTCATTACCATGGTTGCATGTGTGATTGGCGTAAAATCTAAACTCGCTTTGGTTTCAGCTTTTTCAATAACTTCTGTGTTAGCCATTTCAGAAGTTGTTTCTTTTTTAGAATTGTCTTTACAACTGGTCAATAAAATAGACATTGAAAGAGCAATAAATAGTAGTTTTTTCATTTTTTATGGTTTTCTTTTAAAGATAAGTATCATTCAACAGAAAAAATAATTTGTAACATTTTTATAACAATTAATACTGATAATATGAGCATAAAATATTTCTTCAACTAATATTTTTTAACGAAATTGCTTACATAAAATTTGTCCAACCTTAAAACTAAGTATATATGTCTGATGATTTTGACTTATTAGAAACCAACTCTCAAGAAAAAAACGAAAAAGTAGACGTTAATTGGGGAAAAGCAATTGACACAATGAAGTCTAAACTAGCGCAAGAAGACGATCCTGAAAGTCGTCAAAAAATTCTTAACGCAACCTTAGATGATGTTGTACATATGGCAGAAAAAGACCGTACAACACTTTTAGATGCAATTAAAGATTTAACCGATTATCAAGATGAAGTTGGTATACTTTTCGAGCGATTTTCGTCTTTAAATGAAGATGAGCAAAAAGTAATCGACGATGCACAAAAAGCATTAGAACGTGCTAAAATCGAACTTGAAGACGCACAAAACAAACCAGATACATGGTGGAATAACCTTTGGGGAAGAAAAAGCAAAATCAAAAAAGCCGAAGATACTTTAAAAGAAGCCGAAAAAACACGTGCAGCTGCAGATAACAAAGCAAAAGCAATGTTCCAAGAGCGTATAGAAAGTGCAGATGTACAGACATTGTTAAGTGAGTTGTCTTATAAATCTCAAGCTGCAATTACACGATTAAAAAACCGTGAGGTTGAAATCAAAGAAGTAGAAGATAAGCTGCAAGATGCCATAGTAGAAGCGTCTAAAAATCATACTAAAGCGTTAGAGAAAAAAGCCGAAACTGAAGCTAAATTAGAAGAGCAATACGCATTATTAAAACAAGCGCGTCAAGCTTTAGAAGAAGTAGCAGATAAACAATCTACAGAATACTCAGAAGCGTTAGCTAAAGTCACAAAACTTGAGCAAAAAGTAGAAGAATTAGAAGGTCTTAAAAACGCTTACACAACTTTAGCTGCTTCAAAAGATAGCTTTGTACACAAGCATAATTTAACGATTAAAGTTTTAACGTCTTTACGTAGTAATTTACAGACACATCGTGCAAAATTAAAGTCAGATACAGACGAGCGTTTAAAGTATTACGATGGTTACGTAGTAGCACTTAAAGCACGTACAGACCAAGAGTTTGCGTCTATTTTAGAGCATTTAGGTGTAAAAACAGACGAGCATATTGGTGAGACCTTAGCAGCAATGCACACAGCAAGTGCTAGAGCACGTCAAGAGATGATGGACAACATACCAGTTCACGAAAAAGTAATGCAAGGTGTTTATAGTAGTTACGCAGAAGCGTTACAAGAAATCCGCGCAAAAGATGTAGATATTCAAAAGAATTTTGCCGAGCGTTACGGTATCGATATGAAAGAAATTTTTGAAGACTATTACAAAGCAGATGCTAACAAACCTACTGAAGATAATTCTAGTGGTGTTGGTAATGGTACTCCAAAACAAGACACCGAAGACGATTTATTAGGTTAAAATAAAAAGGGCGTTACCTACTTTTGCTTTTAATGGCAAAAGTAGGTCAGGCTTTCGGTAGTCGCAATCAAAGATGTGCTCCAACAATACCTCAATCCTTAACGCATCACTTAGCCAAGTAAAAGTAAAACGCAAAAGTTAGTCAATATTTACAGTGTAAAATGGATAACTTCATTCAATTTATCAAAGACAACGGATTATCAATAATCATAGTCATTGTTGGTATTTTCATAATAAAAACAACAAGTTCAGACATTGGATTAATCATTGGTAGTATTAATGTACTAGTCTTTGGCGGATTAATATTAAAGGCACTTATTCAATATTTAAAAAAATAAAAGCTAAAGCATAAAGCTAACAGCAAAAACATGTCAATAAACCATATTACAACACCATTAGATTCGGCTATTTTAGATAGTAAAGCACAATACGTGTTTTATCATAAAAAAGTAGATTTTGCTCTTAAAGAATTAATTGTTGCTGTACAGCAAAACAACTTGTGTACACAGCAAGAAATTGTGTTTTTTAAGCAATATGCAGATCTGTTGTTGTATTCTATCGAGGCTATGCGTATTAAATACATGTACGATGAGGAAGATAACATGAAAGTTGATGTAACGGATTCTGGGTTTCCTAATTATTTAGAGTTTAGATACCTATATAATGATTTATCATTACGTCATAATTACATTAATAAATTAAAAGATGTATCACAATTGCAGGAAGAGTTTTTAGACCAATTATTAAGGGTAAAAGAACCGGTTAGTCGTGATAAATTATTTCAAGCAGCGTCCATAGTTTATTATACTTCTGTAGAACAAAAATATATTTTCAACCGATTTGTTCAAGGTAAAATAATAAAAGCACCAGAAGGTAGTCAAGCAGAATATATGACCAGTTGGAGTTTTTATGATGTGTCCTTAAACAGACCATTTATTTGCTACATGTATTTTGATTACGATGGTAAAGATCCTTTAAAAGACAAAGAAGATATCTACGAAGTTTTAAGCAAAGTTGCAGATCGCCAAATGGATTTAGATACTATGGCTTATGGTATAGATAGACGCTTAAAACGTGTGTTGCCAAAACATATAAGACGGTTAGATGTTGGTGCATTTCATAATGTATTTGCAAAAGACGAAAACGAATTAACACATACCATTTTAGAAGCAATAACAAAAAAAGAAGTGCCTTTAGAAGCTTACGCGTTGTCTTTTAAAGTACATGAGGTTATGTCTGGAAGTACATTTCAAGAAGGCGGATTTTTTAACAAGCAAGTATTACAAAATTGGAGTCCAGTTATCAAACAAAAATACGTCTTTGCGCCTCATAGAATCATACAGCTATTATACAACAAAAACTCTGAAATAATGAATAAATTGGCTAAACCACCATTTCAAATTTCAGATTTAAAAATTGAAAAAATTAATTAAAAATGGAACACAATTCCACATTTCCTATAAAAAAATCAGAACTAGATGTCTTGCGCGATGAAGCTTCATCTTACTTAAAAAGTGTAAGTTGGGAGCAAGGCGCGCGTGCAAAAAACAGAGATAAAGATGCTAAAGACGAGTCTATTTTATTGTATCTGTCTCGTGCCAATAATGGTTCTTCAGTTTCTGTAACATCAGTTTCAAAAACCATTTTAGCGCTTAAAAAGCGTTTGTTGCCAGATAGTATTGCAATTCCAATTCATCTTAACCAGACGTTATATGCTGTTCAAGAAGGTATTACTTTAGGAACGTGGATAAAAGATAGCTATTACGATGCATCTGGTTTGTCAAGTTTAAACGAGCGTAAATCGGCATTAGATAGTAGCGGAAAACGCGAATACGAAAGCAAAATGCAAACCGCAACAGCGTTTATGCTATTTGCAACATCGTATTATATTCTGCATCAAATAAAACCATATGCGTCAGACGATTTAAGTGTGATGAAACAGAAGTTTGCAGGTATCCCTGAAGTGTCTTTACTATCGCCATTAAAAGGAATTTCGTGTACATTATTTTACTATGATAAATATTTAGCGCATCCAGATATAATCAAATCTGATAAAGATGTAGCCGATTTTACAGCGGTATTTTTTGAAGCTGTAATTGGCGAAATTAATTTAAGACGAAGCAGTTTAGAATACACCGAAACGATTGTAGATAGAACATACAAGTTAGAAAACAGTGATTTTGCTATTTCTGGTTGGGAAAACACGTTTCAAGGCACTGCAAAAAGTGTCGAGTTTAATAAAATTAAATTCGAGCAAATTGTAGGTAACAGAGATGCTAAACACTTTGCACGTCGTTTAACAGAAAGAATGTTAAGCTACGATTTTCAAGCACAGAAAAATCCGTTTCAAGAATTAGGCGGATTCATGCCAGTCTTTATGGGTTACGGTATTCCAGGAACAGGAAAAAGTATGCTTATTGCCGCAATAGCAACACGTTTAAAAGAACATTGTGATAATTTAGATATTCCGTTTTTGTTTCATCCAATGCCAGATACGTTAATAAGTACGTTTCAAGGTGGATCTGCTGAGAAAATGGTAGACTGGATGAAACCTTTACAAGATCCAACAAAATTAATTTTTGCACCAATTGATGATGCCGAAAATAACTTGCAAGAGCGTACAGCACAAGGTGTTTCGGCTGGTGTAAAAGAAGTTATTGGTGTCTTTTTACGTTATACAGAAGGTGCTTATGCGGTTAATTATGGGAACAGTTCTATAGGTTTGTTTACCAACTTACCAGAAATGTTGGATAAAGCCGTAATCTCTCGTGTGCAAGGACGTTTTAAAATTGATGGAGCACGTACAGAACACGACTTTTTAGATCAAGATCATTTATGGTGGCGTAAGTTTGAAAAGACAATGCCCGACTTTGTAAACATGCAAAATCCTGCAAATTATACTTATTTACAAGATCAAGGTTTGGCTAAAAATATGGGTGAAATTTTAAACGTATCTAACAAACCAACAGAACAACGTGTTTTAGAAGCTTATGATATTGCCGAAAAGCAACATAAAACAACAGATCATTTGTTTTATGCAACGTTGTATAAAGAAATTCAGAAGATATTTCCGTTTTTCTCTTCTAGAGATGTTAGAAATATACAAAGCGCAATCTCATTACGTTTAACAGATTTTGATTTAGAAGAAAGCTGGTTTGAAAATCCAGAGATTTATTTCAAAAAAGATTACGATACCAAGTTTGCGATGCTTCAAGAATTAATGAAAGCCAATATGAAAGGTTTAGATTTTTCAGAAATTAGACGACAAGAAGTCGTACGTTATTTAGATAACGTTGCTACTATTGCAGATACCGATTTTAAACGTCAAGTAGAAGGAAGAGTTAATCAGTTAAATATTGAAATGGAAGCAAGAAAACAGTTTGATAAATCGTAATAAATCATGGAAACAGCTAAGATTGAAACAACAGAGCAAAGTGTAACTAATTACAGTATCCAAGATTATATGTCTATTGGCTATTTGTTTTTATTAGTTTTAGGTGTAGCTAATCAAGCTATATTTTATGGATTGTTAGGTGTAAATATTTTTGAATATACATCGGTTTTAGATGTGTTATTAAGTCCGTTGGCTGTGATAAGTTCGCATTGGCTTATGCCTGTTATTTTAGCAGTATTAATACCATTAATGATTGGATATTTTAAACTTTTACAATGGTATTATGTAAAACTTTCAAGAAAAGAAAAGTATCAATCTGGAAAAAAGAAAGAAAAATTAGATAAGGTGCTTAAAAGCTTAAATAAAAAGTATGCAGTAATTCCTTTTATATTAATGATGCTAATTTGTATGTTTTTAGGATTTGGATTAGGTGGCGGATATAAAAGTAAAGAACGTTTAGAAACTCAAGATTATAAATACACACATCAAATCGTGTTTGAAGATGGAGAAGCTAAAGACGTAAAAATCTTAGGAAAAAACAGTTTATATGTTTTTTATGCTACGCAAGACAATAAAGATGTTCAAATTTCTCCTATTGAAGGCAATATTAAAGTAATAAAGAAATTACCTTCTAAAGACAAAAAGGAATAAATTGAAAACAAGCAAATAGTATAAAAAGTAAAAGAGTTTTAAAGTGAAATTATTATTTGTTTAACAAGGCGATTCAAACTTATAACTTTACAACTTTAAACTTTCAACTAATAATGAAATGCAAAAACTAAAACAAGCCAATTTATATAGAAGTGAATTAATTCCCGTTAGCGGAAAGTTAGTGGAGCGTTATAATAAATGCCTAGTTAAGCTTGGTTTTACGCCAACAAAATTAACTTCATTTTTTATTGATGGCGTTGGTTATAGTCCAGAAATAGCCGAAGAAAAAGGCTCGACTATGTATTTAAATAATGGAGAAGCTAATCCGCATGCCATCATTATTTCGCCTTTACAAAAAGGTAAACCTGTGTATTCTCCGTTTCACACGTTTGATAAAGAAATGATGCAGCAAGTCTTTAGAATACATGGTGATAAAATAAATGATATTACTCGCGATAGTGCCATTTGCCTAGATTTTGATCAAAATATAGATGCGTTTTATGAGCCATTAGATGTTTTAAAATATGATAAAGTAAGTATCAATTTTCATTTAATAGATAATTTAAATAAAGCTCAAAAAGAACAAGAACAACTTATTGAAATCTTTAAAAAAGACAATAATTTTATAGATGAAAGTATTCATCAGCAATTATTAGAATCGGCTAAAAAACATGGCGATTTACGTAACCGAGATTTAAGTTTGCACAGTCTTCAATATGAAACAGATTCGTTTTACACCAAAGCTTTTGGTGGCGTTTATGTGCTTAGAGATTTTATATCACCAATAGTAGTTTTTGAAAATTTAAAATGGTACAAAGAGGCTATAAAAGATACCATACATGATGTCATGATTTTTCATATTAATCAACCAGAATTAATAGAAAAATTACGAGATCATATTATTGTAGAATACGATTTAGAAGCTGCACTAAACACAGATCGATACCAACGTATTAAAAAAATGGAATTTGCTATGTCACTAAAAGATACGCAACATCCAATTAAGCAAATTCTTAATGATAATGTGTTATTTAAAAGCTATTTAAACAGACTTGATATTGATACTAGAAAAAAAATTATGGGTGTAGAATTATACCTTGAAAAACTTGAAATTAGCAATCAATATAAAATACACGATTTGGTAGATATAGGTGTTTTTAATGCTTTGCATACGCCACATTCGTCTTTACCTGTAACGCAACAAGACTTAATTTGGAAGTTATTAATTAACATAGCGCCAAAAGACGTTTTATTCTTGTTTTGGTATGATAAAGACGAATTTTATAAACAATATGCCACTTGGGATGAATCATTTAAAGATTGGGTGATTGAGACAATTAGTAACAATATTTAAAAATTATAGACTAATTTAGTATAAACTTGTTATTCCGCACTTGATGCGGAATCTAAACCTTCAACCTTAACAACATGACACTAGAACTCATCATATTCGTAGCTTCAATTTTATTCGGAATTTTATTGTATTGGAGAGAATCCAAAAGCAATAAAGTCTATCGATTTTTTAATAAACTAATGTATTCTAAAGATTTACAGATGAAATCAGATAGCAAAAAAGGCTTCATTTATCAGCAAAACTTTCTGTTAAGATTGGTCTACATTACCTTAATATTTTTGGTTTCAATAGTCGTTGTTCAATTTGTTTTACCAATTTCAGCATCTTTAGTACAATGGTTTGTGTCTGCAATTGTAGGTACATTAATTGGTACGTATTTAGCTAATTTTATACTTAAATCTAGTGACGTAATTGGTGAAAAAAGCGAATCTTTTGAAGATGTTTTAAACGAAAGTATAAACAAAGGAAAAAAGTTTATAGACGATTTAAAAACCAAAGACACAAAAGTTGTTGAAGAAGCAAAAGAAGAAATAAAAGAAACACCTAAAAAAGAAGAAAAAAGCGCACGCGAACGCTTAAAAGATAAAGGGTTAATGTAATTAAAACTGACTTTTTTTTACAAAAGAATTATTTAAACATGATAAAAAATTATTGGAATAAAGGCGGAAAACAAAAAGCAATAGTCACTATTGTAGCACTAATAATAGTTGGAATTCTGTTTTTTTTAAGAGACGATTATCAACCGGCTTTACTGTTTTTTAGAAAGTATATTTTCATCATATTACTTAGTGGTGTTGTTTTATTTTTCGGACTTAGAAAATTCCGAAAATCTGCTTCAACAGGAACACGACTTGGTATTTTAGGAATTTTAGTAGCCTTTTTCGGTCTGCTTTACGTGTTAGGTTGGCACTTACAACTTTACGATTATATGAAAACGTATAACGTTTTTAATAATTTAAATAGAGTTGAAATCAATGAGTTACCGCTAACACAAAACGAACGTATACAACCATTACGTAATATTTTTTCTATGGCTAATGAAAGTGTTGGCGAAACCAAAGACGTTTCGTTACCACATTTAGTTAGAGTTGATGGAGAAAATAAATGGACTATGGCAATTCAACCAACCGAAAAATACGTTTGGCAAGGTATAAGTGATAACACAGAAGAAGTGTTTGCAGTACCAAGCACATCGCCTTTTCCTCGTTTTTCAAATGAAAACCGAATTCCTGTCACCTTTTCCATAGGAGAATCTTTAAAATTTAGCCGAAACACATACAATGCTGTAGTACAACGTTTTAATCCTTGGATGTTATTTAATTACGAACCAAGTGATACGTATTACATGAAAGATGATAGCGGACATTGGGTAGAAGTAGTTAGTTTAATTAAATGGAAAGGATTTTTCTTCCCGTATCCAACTTTTGGTGGCGTTATGATTATTGAAAACGGAGAACATGATTTTAACGATTATTTAGAGCGTGTATTTATAGGAAAAGGAACATTTGTAGCTCCAGATCAAATGAAAAACTATCCATTTTTAACACGTCAAAATACGCTTGCCGAAAGAGTATCGCGTTTACAAGCAGAATCTTTAAAATTTCTTGGTGGATTTAGTGATCCATTACCATGGAATATGGAAACAGCTGTAAAAATTCCTGTTTTACCAGACGATCAAAACCAACAACCATTTGTAACCGATTTTGATTTTTCTGAAAGTAATAAAGACGCGTATAGTGGATTATACCATTGGTTTGGTTTAGAACCAGTAGGCGATGAGCGTACCAGTTTAACGTACAGTGTTTTTGTGCCTGCAGATGGAACAGAAAAACTATTTTACTACGATCATGCTAGTAAAAAACAAGGTTATGCAGGTGTTTCTGCAATGCCTTTAAAAGTAATAGAATCAAGAAAAGAATACGATTGGTCTGTAAATAAACCTGTAGAATTTAGACCGTATATAAAAGAAATAGCTGGTAGAAAACGCATGTTCTTTTTAGGTACTATTTCTTCAATTAAAAAAGATAATGCACAGTTTGATGGTTCTGCAACACCAGATTTAGCTTTAATTGATAGCGAATATCGTGATGTAGTTTGGATTGATGCAAAACATCCAAGTCAATGGGATAAAACAGTTTATAATCAGTTAAACGAAGCTTGGCGTGCTAGCGAAGGTATTGGCAATTATTTTCAAGAGGATAATACAATGTTAGACGCTTTAAGTGATATAGAGGATAAAGTTGTTTCCATAGATTCTACATTAACTAATCCTTCAAACAAAGACTTGACTGTAGAAGAACTTAAAGCACAGATAGATTCTATTAAAAAAGCTAGACAACAAAGTGAAGTAGAACGTTTACAACGCGAACTTGACTCTTTAAAAGCTTTAGAAAACTAACTAAACTGTTTAAAAATATCGTTAACAACGGTCTCTATTTTTAGATTTCGTTGTTGACGATCTAATAGTTTAGATGGTACCATTCGCTCTTTACAATCTTTAATCGCACAACGCTCGCAAGTAACACCAACATTAAAGGTTTCAATTTTTTTGTCTTCTAAAAAGTTAAGCTTTCTTTTTAATTGTTGGTTTATTAATAATCCTATACTAACGCTTCTATATTGATCGGTTTTAAACGGATCTTTGGTTGCAGAAGACAATACTAAATACGATTGGTTACTATCTGGATAATTAGAGATTTGTAAATTAAACACATGTTTGTCGTTTGTATCTACAATGTCTTTTAACACCTTTAAAGACATCCAACGTCTGCAATAATGTTCGTTAGTTTCGTTAGCATGAGGCGAATGTTGATGTGATAAATGCAGCTCTTTGGTTAAGTAAAAGTTTGGACTATTTTTTTTATGTATAAAACGTAAGAAAAATAAATTCTGAATATTAAAATCTTTAGGTAAAATATTGGTTAAACGCTGATAAAAAGATTCTGGCGAAGCGTTAAACGATTGTGCAATTTGCACAAATTGCTTTTCGTCAAAGGTTTTTTTCTTAAATAGTTTTTCTACTTGATTGGTAAGTAATTCTTGTGGTAAAATTAACGAACCAGCAAAATAAGATGCGTAAAAGTTATTTAATACTTGATCAAAATTCTCGAATTTAATCCAGGAAAACGTATATAATCGCTCTTTATAATTCAAATAATTATATGCAATTTCTTTAGCATAAATAAAGGTACGTTGCGCTTCATCTATATGATTAGCCACTAACAACGTTTTTGTTTTAGGAATAAAAATAGATCTTAAATTATCTAATTCTTTATAATTTTCTAATTCTTTATTATTAATGGTATAGCCATATTCTTCAACTAAAATTTCTTCTAATTCTAAAGACGAAATATTAGCTTTTAAATCCAATTGATACGCTTCTGCAAACTTAATTACGCTTTGCTCTAAATCTTCAAAATAATTGTTGTTTGCTTCTTGAAAAGATCTTACAGACGCCAAATAAAAACTTTCTTTACTAAAGCTGTAATGCTGCGCTATTTCTATAATTGTACTTATAAAAGCATTAACTTTTGCTGGTGCATTGGCAATAATTTCTATTAAGTTACTTTCTTTTATTCCAAATAAATCTAACGGAATTTCCTTTAAAATCTTCGACTTTAAGATATCACCAATTGGTGCCAAATTTTTATCCAATTTTAAGGATACAAATTGATCGTAAGGCACATCTAATTTTTCAGATAATATTGCAATTTTATCAGGTTTAGGATATTTTTTTCCTTTTTCAATTTCGTTTAAATACGATTTTGATAACCCAGATAATTTAGATAATCCAAATAGGGATAAATTCCTGTCAGTTCTTATCTGCTTTAGCTTTAAGCCAAAAATTAACTTAATATAATCTTCTTCCATAATAGCAAATATAATTAATTTTGCGAATATTATTTTTTAGCGAATAAATAAAAACAGCGAACGTTCGCTTGTTTTTTTCAAAAGTTTGTTTTAATATTGCTTTATAAATACAAAACGTCATGGAATACAGCACATTAAAATTACCAACAGTACAATTTTCTAAAGCGGTAAAACAGTATTACCCAGAAATTTTAACCGATGAAGCTTTAGAGTTTCTTTCTGCTTTACACGAAAAGTTTAATTCTAATAGATTACAATTATTATCAAGACGTGTAGAACAACAAAAGGTGTTTGATCAAGGTAAATTTCCAGAATTTCCTAGAGAAACTAAAGCCATAAGAGAAGGTGATTGGACAGCAAATGCAATTCCGGAAGATTTACAAGATAGACGCGTAGAAATCACTGGTCCAGTAGATAGAAAGATGATTATTAATGCATTAAACTCTGGTGCAAAAACCTTTATGGCAGATCTAGAAGATAGTAATGCGCCAAGTTGGAAAAACTCAATCGAAGGTCAACAAAACTTATTAGATGCAAATAATAAGTCTATTATTTTACACGATAGCAAACGCGATAAAACCTATAAATTAAACGATCAAACAGCAGTATTATTAGTGCGTCCAAGAGGATTGCATTTAAACGAAAGACATCTTTTATTTAATGATCAAGAAGCGTCTGGAAGTTTATTAGATTTTGGTTTATATGTGTTCCATAACGCAAAAACTATGTTAGAAAACGGAACAGCGCCATACTTTTATCTACCAAAATTAGAACATTATTTAGAAGCGCGTTGGTGGAATGAGGTTTTTACCTTTGCCGAAAACTATTTAAATGTTCCAGTTGGCACATTTAAAGCAACGGTTTTAATCGAAACTATTACGGCTAGTTTTCAGTTAGATGAAATTATTTACGAGTTAAAAGATCATATTGTCGGACTTAATTGCGGACGTTGGGATTACATTTTTTCATACATCAAAAAGTTTAGAAATCATCCAAATTTTGTTGTTCCAAATCGCGATCAAGTAACAATGACGTCGCCATTTATGGACGCTTATTCAAAATTAGTAATCCAAAGATGTCATAAAAGAGGCATTTTAGCAATTGGCGGAATGGCGGCGCAAATTCCTATAAAAAATAACGAATCAGCTAATAAAACAGCGTTAGAAAAAGTAAGAAAAGACAAAGAACGCGAAGTAAAAAATGGTCACGATGGGACTTGGGTAGCACATCCAGCATTGGTAGAAGTAGCAATGAATGAATTTGATAAATACATGAAAACGCCAAATCAACTTCATGTTACAAGAGATGATATTACTATAACAGAAGAAGATTTAGTAGAAATCCCAAAAGGAACTGTAACCGAAGCAGGAATAAGAAAAAATATTAACGTTGGTATTCTTTATATCGAAGCTTGGCTACGTGGTTTTGGTGCAGTTGCGCTATATAATTTAATGGAAGATGCAGCTACAGCAGAAATCTCTAGAACTCAAGTTTGGCAATGGTTAAAAAATGAAGTAACTCTTGAAGATGGACGTGTATTTAACAACCAATTATTTACTGATATTTTTGATGATGAAGTTGAAAAATTGATCACAGAAATAGGAGACGATGCTATTAAAAATACAAAATTTGAATTAGCGATATCGTTATTTAAATCTTTGGTAACTGCTACCGAATTTGAAGAGTTTTTAACATTACCAGCTTATAAATACTTATAAAAAAATGATCCTGCGATTGCGGCAACAATCAACAGGATCCAATTATTAATAATAAATAACTATTACAAAATTATGAAAAATTTATTTGATACTAATTACAATTCTGCTTTACAAACAATACAAGATTTAAAAGCAAAATTTGGTACAACTTGGGAAGCAATTTCGGCACAAAATGGCGCAAGAATGAGATTTCAAAATCAGTTTAAAACAGGTT
This sequence comes from Mesoflavibacter profundi, assembly GCF_014764305.1. Lineage (NCBI taxonomy): Bacteria > Pseudomonadati > Bacteroidota > Flavobacteriia > Flavobacteriales > Flavobacteriaceae > Mesoflavibacter > Mesoflavibacter profundi. The sequence continues at coordinate 2,923,409 of NZ_CP061703.1, read as the reverse complement.
TAGATATTGCAAAATATACTGCAGCTATTATGCGAAAAGATATGGCAGAATATGATGCAGATGCTTCAAATTACACACAGTCTTTAGGTTGTTGGCATGGTTTTGTGGCACAGCAAAAAATGATTGCTGTAAAAAAACATCATAATACGACAAATAAAAGATACTTATACTTATCGGGTTGGATGGTAGCTGCATTACGTTCAGAATTTGGACCATTACCAGATCAATCTATGCACGAAAAAACAGCAGTTCCTGCTTTAATTGCAGAGATTTATGATTTTTTACGTCAAGCAGATGCAATAGAATTAAACGATTTATTTAGACGTTTAGAATTAGGCGAAGATGTACAAGATCAAATAGATAATTTTCAAACGCATATCGTACCAATTATAGCAGATATAGATGCTGGTTTTGGTAATGAAGAAGCAACATATTTATTAGCAAAAAAAATGATTCAAGCTGGTGCATGTGCGATACAGATTGAAAACCAAGTGTCTGATGCCAAACAATGCGGTCATCAAGATGGAAAAGTAACTGTACCACATGAAGATTTTATTGCAAAATTAAATGCGGTTAGATATGCATTTTTAGAGCTTGGAGTTGATGATGGGATTATTGTAGCCAGAACAGATTCTGAAGGTGCAGGATTAACACAAAAGCTTCCGGTAAGTAAAACAAAAGGCGATTTGGCATCTAAATATTTAGAGTTTGTAGATGCAAATCCAGTTAATATTGAAGACGTAACCGAAAATGAAGTATTGTTAAAACGAAACGGACAATTAGTAAAACCTGTACGATTAGCCAACGGATTGTATAAATTTAAAGAAGGCTCTAATATAGATAGAGTAGTGCTAGATTGTATAACAAGCTTACAAAATGGCGCAGATCTTTTATGGATAGAAACGCCAACACCAAACGTAAAGCAAATAGCACATATGGTAAATCGTGTTAAAGATGTTGTGCCTAATGCTAAATTAGTTTACAATAATTCACCATCGTTTAATTGGACGTTAAACTTTAGAAATCAAGTCTATGAAGAGATGTTAGCCGAAGGCGAAAACATGACTGCTTATGACCGTAATAATTTAATGGATGCAGAATATGATAATACCGAATTATCGTTTAGAGCAGATCAAAAAATTAAAACGTTTCAGATAGATGCAGCTCGAGAAGCAGGCGTTTTTCATCACTTAATAACATTACCTACGTATCATACTACAGCGTTACACATGAACGATTTAACTAAAGGGTATTTTGGTAAAGATGGTATGTTAGCTTACGTTAAAGATGTGCAAAGACAAGAAATACGTAAAGGTGTAGCTTGTGTAAAACACCAACGTATGGCTGGATCTGATTTAGGAGACGACCATAAAACATTTTTTGCAGGAGATAATGCTTTAAAAGCTGGTGGCGCAAAAAATACTTCAAATCAATTTGAAACTAAAAAACAGGTTAAAAAAGAGGAAAATACTATAAGCGTTGTTGCTTAATTAATTTGTTAGTTTTAATTGAAAAAGCACTCTAAAAGTAGAGTGCTTTTTTTATTTAATTCATATTAAATTCCATTTTAATATCTGCTCTTTTGTAAGGTGTATTTGGTTCTAGTTTTACCTCTTTAAAACCAATTTTTTTATACAAATAAATGGCGTTTTCTAACGATCTGTTAGAATAAAGTAATAAGCTTTTAAACTTATTTTCTCTAGCAAAATTTATAGCATGTTCTAATAATTTATGTCCTATTTTTTGACCTCTCATTTCTGGTAAAACAGCCATTTTAGTTAATTCAAATCCATCAATGTCTTTTAATGGCATAAAAGCATATGTACCAACTATTGTATCGTTTAATTTTGCAAAAAAGATATAACCACCTTTGTTAATAATATACTTTTCAGGTTGGCTTAAAACGTCTTCATCTAAAGGTTCTACATAAAAATAGGTTTCTAACCATTCTTTATTTAGTTTATAAAAATCCGTACTATATGGTTTTTTAAAAGGTATAATTTGTAAATCTGTTTTCATTTAGTTTAAATAAATTAAAGCAAATCCATAAAGTAAAATAGAAACAAATACAATAAAGAAGGTTAAGTTAAAGATAGATTTATCTTCAATTTTTTTTCTAATTAAGTCTATAATCATCCAAATGGGAATACAAATAATTAGTATTAAACTAGGTATAAATACTATTTTTGATAAGGAATTAAACCAATTGCTATTTACCTGATTGATGTAAAAAAATAGATTTGTTACAATAAATATAAATATTATAAACGTAAGTATAAGTCTTAAATATTCTAGCTTAAGTTTAGTCATTAATTGTTCTGGATTTTATAAAATCTGTGATTAAATACGTGATTAGTTTACCAATTTCAGTTTTATTTTTTTTGGTAGCAATAGCCTCGCAAATATGCAAATATTTTACGTTTTTACGTTTACCAAAATAGTGTAAAAACTGTCTTGTTTGTTTTACAGAAAATCCGCTAGACGTTTTCGCGCTACTTGCTGTGTTAATTATAGCATCGCAATCTATTTCAATTCCATAATTAGTACCGCAAATGTGTTGTTTTGCTTGTTTTAATGCGTTTTTAAACGTGATTTTATTAGTGACTTCGATAGCTTCATAAGTTACAAAATCCAGTTTTTTGTTTTCATTAAAAACATCAAAAATAGATTTTGACGTATAGTTTTCATGAAGACCAAAAACAAAATATTTTTTTAAAAAACCTTCTTCAAAACAATAACTAAAACCATTACCGCTATGTCTACCTTCTAATGCTCTAAAATCTGTATGAGCATCAAAATTTACTGCGTTTATTGGGCTTTTTAAGGCAAGGCTTGTCCCTTTAATTAATCCGTAAGCATTATTGTGTCCGCCACCAATAGCAATTGGAATTTTACCAGCGCTAACAATTAATTGGACTAAATAAGAAACTTCTTTATCTATAGTAGAAACTATTTTTCTAGCTTTTTCAATATCTTTTTCTAAATTTTGATCAAGTTGTTTTACCTGTTTTAATTCTTCTGTAAAATCTAAATGACCAAGTAATAAGACTTTATCTGCATTATTTAAATCGTTATTTTGTGTATTTAACAAAATTTTAATTGTAGCGTCAAAAGCAGTGTAAGTACCTGATTTACCGTTATTTGAAAACACGCCGATATCTTCCGGAATACCAAAAATAACATAGTTAACGTCTATTTTTTTAATTGCATCGTATATAGAAGTAACATCGGGTAATAATTTAATTTGTTCTCCAAATTTTGTTTCACCAATGCGTTTAGAAAGTACAGTGTCTAAGTCGGTTTTATTAAATAAAATTAGTTTTTCCATTTACTTTTTATAAGTTTTGCAGAATAAAATTAAGATAATTATCCTTAATGTTTAAAAACAAAAAAAAGAATTAACGTTTCATTTTAAAAACAATTTTAACTATGGCAAATAACCCAGCAAGTACAGGATTAAAAGTAGCATTAGGTATAGCAATTGCCTTATTTATAGGAACAGCTGTTTATACATCTTCATTGTATCAAGACAAACAGGAAACAGAACAACAATTAACATCTGAAAAAAATGATGTGATGGAAAATCTTAATGCAATGAAAGCAAAATATGATTTAGCATTAAGTGAAAGCGAAGTAACTAATCAAAATTTAGTAGAAGCAAGAGAGCGTATTCAAGGATTGATAGACTCTTTAAAAACTTCTGAAACTAACGTGAAAAGTTTATGGAGATACAAACAAAAATATCTTGCTTTACAAGAAGAAATGGATGTGCTTTTAGCTGAAAACGATAGATTAAAAGTAGAAAACATGCAATTAGCAACTACTTTAGATAGCACCAAAGTACAATTAGAAGAAGGTAGAATGTTTAATGATTCTTTAGTGATTCAAAACACTGCTTTAGCTGAAGTAATGGAAAACGCTGCTGTATTAACTACAGCCAATTTAAAAGGATTTGGTGTGATAGAGCGTAGTAACGGAAAATTAATTCCTACAGAACGCGCTAGAAGAAGTGATAAAATTAGAGTTTGCTATACTGTTGCAAAAAACAAGTTAGTACAATCTGGTGATAAAGAATTATATGTACAGGTGATAGATCCTAAGAATAACATTTTAGGTTTAAATCAACAAGTTAGTTTTGGTGACCAGAGTTTAAATTACAGTGTAATTAGTAAATTTAATTACGAAAACAAAAACTTAGACGTATGCGAGTTTGTTAAAAATAATACTGGAGAAGATTTTGAAAAAGGTCGTTATAAAGTAAACGTTTTTAACGGTAAAGAGCTGGTATCAAATTCAGAATTTACTTTAAAATAAACTGTATTAGTTAATTATTCCACGATAAAAAACCCAAACTAGTTTTGGGTTTTTTTATGCAAAAATTTTACCGTTAATAATTACAGTTTCAATATTATTTTCTCCAAATGAATATGGTAAATAATTATAACTTGGTATAGCTTTAGTTATAATTAGATTTGCTTTTTTACCTTTAGTAATACTTCCATATTCATTACTAATACCCATTGCAAACGCGCCATTAATTGTTGCTGCATTAATAGCTTCTTCAGGCGTCATTTTCATTTTAATACAAGCAGTACTAATTACAAAATTCATATTACCACTTGGAGTAGATCCAGGATTATAATCTGTAGCCAAAGCAAGAGGTAAACCTGCATCAATAAGTTGTCTTGCAGGCGTATATGGTATACTTAAAAAATAAGAACAAGACGGTAAAGCAACAGGCATTGTTTGGCTATTTTTAAGAGCAGTAATATCTTCTTCTGTAATTACTTCAAGATGATCTACGCTTACAGCGTTGTGTTTTGTAGATAAAGCAACACCGCCAATAGCATTAAATTGGTTAACATGTATTTTTGCTGGTAGATGATATTGCTTTCCAGCGTTAATAATTTGTAGTGTATCCTCTAAATCAAAATATCCTTTTTCGCAAAAAACATCAATGTAATCGGCTAAATTTTCCTTAGCTATTTTAGGTAGTATTTCATTAATAATCAAGTCTAAATAACCTTGTTTATTGTCTTTAAATTCTAAAGGTAAAGCATGTGCACCTAAAAATGTAGCTTTTACTTTTACAGGAAAATCTTGTTTTATTTTCTTTATTACACGAAGCATTTTTAATTCTGCATCTGTAGTTAATCCATATCCAGATTTAATTTCTATTGCGCCTGTACCTAATTTTATTACAGATTTCAGTCGATTTATGGATTGATTGTATAAATCTTCTTCAGAAGTGTTTTGTAACGTTTTAGCGCTGTTTAAAATTCCGCCACCACGATTTGCAATTTCCTCATAAGACAAGCCATTTATTCTATCTACAAATTCTTGTTCTCTATTTCCAGCATACACGATATGTGTATGAGAATCGCACCAAGTTGGCAAAACAATTCTACCAGTCGCATCTATTATTTGATCTGCTGTTAAGCCATTAATGTCATCCATTTTACCATAATCTACAATCGTATCATTATCTACTAATACATAGGCATTTTCTATAACAGGTATTGTTTTCATGTCTTTACCAGCTAAAAATGACGGACAATTTTCTCTAACTTGTACTAAGGATTTAATATTTGTAATTAATATAGACATGAGTTGTTTTTTGGTTGAATAAATAATTTCAAATATAAATAAATTGAACAGAAGACATTTTTAATACTTACAAATTAACTTTTTTCTATTTTTTACATTAAAATAGACTAATTCTAAAATATTAATGATACTTTTAGCAAGTGTGTAAAGAATAATCAAACAAATCCCTTTTTATGTTTGAAAAAAAAGAATCTTATAGTCTAGAAGATGTAATGTCTAGAGTACGAACTTTTTCTGAAATTTCTGATGAATCTTTTGCTGAAATTGTAGAAGTTTCTAAAGTTAAATCGGTAAAATCTGGAATTGTATTAGACGATGTTGGAGTAGTACCTACTAAAATTTACGTTATTTTAAAAGGGTATTGCAGATCCTATTTTAGACTAGAAAATGGTAAAGAAATTACCAAAACATTTTTTAAACCCTTAGATATATTTGCTTCCTTTAATGCTTTAATTAATCAGGTTAAATCAGATTGTCTTTATGAAACCTTAACCGATTGTGAGCTTTTTGAGTTAGATTATTTTGATTATTTAAAACTTAGAGATAAAAATTGTGATTTGTTTAGATTTCATTCTCATTTTATGGAATATCTAATTTGTCAGAATGATGTGAAGCATAAAGAATTATTAAGTATGAATGCTACGCAACGTTATTTAAGTTTGCGTAAACAAATACCTAATATTGATAATTTGATACCACAATACCAAATTGCATCTTACTTAAGTATAACACCAGTACAGTTAAGCAGGATTAGAGCCAAGTTATAATTATTAACATATGTTAATGTGTTTTTAAAGCAGTTATATTAATATTGTTTATACATTATTATGTCCAATTTGATACATATTAATAACTAACTAGAAAACAAAAAACCCGTTTTATAAAAACGGGTTTTTTTATTTTAATATTTTGAAAATTATTACTTTAAGCTTCCAACCATGTCTTCTGGTTTAACCCATTCGTCATAATCTTCTGCACTTACGTAACCTAAATTAATAGCTTCTTCTTTTAACGTTGTACCGTTTTTATGTGCTGTATTTGCAATTTCGGCAGCTTTATAATATCCAATTTTAGTATTTAAAGCGGTTACTAACATTAAAGAATTATTTAGTAATTCTTTAATTACAGTATGGTTTGGCTCTATACCAGAAGCACAATTTACATCAAAACTTACACACGCATCACCAATAAGTTGTGCAGATTGTAAAATGTTAGCAGCCATCATAGGTTTAAAAACATTAAGCTCGTAATGTCCTTGTGTACCACCAACAGTTACAGCAACATCGTTACCCATAACTTGTGCACAAACCATAGTTAAAGCCTCGCATTGTGTTGGGTTAACTTTACCAGGCATGATAGAACTTCCAGGCTCATTAGCTGGTATAATAATCTCTCCAATACCAGATCTTGGACCAGAAGCCATCATACGAATATCGTTAGCTATTTTATTTAAAGACACTGCAAGTTGTTTTAATGCGCCATGACTTTCTACAATTGCATCGTGAGCAGCTAAAGCTTCAAATTTATTAGGAGCAGTAATAAAAGGTAAACCTGTAAATTCTGCTATAAATTCTGCGACACGTTTAGAATAGCCTTTAGGCGTATTTAAACCTGTTCCTACAGCAGTTCCACCTAAAGCTAATTCTTTTAGATGATCTAAAGTGTTTTCTAAAGCTTTTAAACCGTGATCTAATTGCGATACGTATCCAGAAAATTCTTGACCTAAAGTTAAAGGTGTTGCATCCATAAGGTGTGTACGACCAATTTTTACAACATTTTTAAACTCTTCAGATTTTTTCTTTAATGTATCCCTTAATTGCTTAACACCAGGAATTGTTGTTTTTACAATTTTTGTGTAAGCTGCGATATGCATACCTGTTGGAAACGTATCGTTAGACGACTGAGATTTATTTACATCGTCGTTTGGTTGAATAGTTTTTTCGCCTTCACCAATAGTTTTTCCAGCTAATTGATGTGCACGGTTAGCAATAACCTCGTTAACATTCATATTAGATTGCGTACCAGAACCAGTTTGCCATATAACTAAAGGAAATTGATCGTCGTGTTTTCCTTCTAAAATTTCGTCACAAACTTTAGCGATTAAATCGCGTTTTTCTACTGGTAAAACACCAAGTTCGCAGTTAGTGTAAGCAGCAGCTTTTTTAAGGTAAGCAAAACCGTAAACAATTTCTAAAGGCATAGATGCAGCTGCACCAATTTTAAAATTATTACGAGAGCGTTCTGTTTGTGCGCCCCAAAGTTTGTCTGCAGGCACTTTAACTTCTCCCATTGTATCTTTTTCTATTCTGTATTCCATTGTAAACGTTGTATGATTTGAAGCGCGAAATTACAAAATTTGGAAGTATTTTTATAATCTAACACTGGTTTATGTGTTAATTTATTAGATTATTTAAATTAATTACTTTTACTTAGCATTTCTATTTAAAAATTCCCTTAAACCACTTACATATTATAGTATTAAACTATTTTAAATTAGATTTAAAATGACTAAAATTATTGACTTAAGTCAAGAAATTTATGAAGGTATGCCTGTCTATAAAGACTTACCTCAAGTAAAAATGAGTGTGCATAATAGTCATGAAGAATGGGACGGAATTAAAAATCCTATAGAGAAAACACCAGCTGTACATAAATTAGAACTTGGTGAGCATACAGGAACACATGTAGATGCTATTAACCATATGGCAAAAATTTATGAAGGACAGTCTATAGATAAAATGCCTTTATCTATGTTTTATACCAAAGGAATTTGTTTAGATCTTTCTTATAAAACATTAAAAGAACTAATTGAAGTAGAGGATCTTATTGAAGCCTGTAATTTGCATAAATTAACCATCAAAAAAAACGATACTGTACTTTTATATACCAATCATTATAGGCAATATTTTAATACACAATTTTGGTCTGATGGTCCTGGATTGTCTGTAAAAGCTGCACGTTGGTTAGGCGAACAAGGTATTGCTGCTTTTGGTGTAGAAACGATGTCTCCTGGAATACCTAAGGTATCTAATAAAGAAGTACACCATATTTGTGGAGAACTAGGTTTTACACATTATGAAAATATGATAAATCTACACAAACTAATAGGAAAAGGAAGGTTTAGGTTTATTGGTTTGCCTCTAAAAATTAGAGGCGGAACAGGTTCTCCTGTAAGAGCTGTTGCAGTTTTTGAATAGTTTTTACACTTACAATTGATTAATAGCAAAAATGAAATTTAATAAAACATATATACTAATTATTCTTGTGATAATTGTTGCAGGAGTATTTTTAAATAAGTTGCTGGTTTCTAATTATCAATTAGAAGAGAAACGAATAGAGGATAGATTGTTAAAAGCACATTCAGATGCTGTTATTAACTCAAAATCTACTATAAAAGTTTATGCAGCGTTGGTGTCTTCTTTAAGAAGTCATGTAAAAAATTCGGCTCAATTTCCTTCAGAATTAGAGTTGCAAAACTATTTAAAAGATTTATTAAAGGAATTAAACTTTAAAGACTCGATTATTGTTAATTACATCGATAAAAATCATGTGTTTAAATATGTAATTACTCCTCATAGTATTGACGATGCTAACTTAAAAGGACTTTCTGTTAAAGATTTTAGAAGTGAAAAAATAATCAAAGAGCTTGATATGTTAATGCAACATGATAAAATTACTTTGTTTGATCCAATTAATTTAAGAGAAGGTTGGGTTGGATTTCCTTTTAATTTTTCTGTTAAAAATAATCAAGATGAAGTATTAGGTTATATGGCACCAATTATAAATGTTAAATACCTTTTAGATAACTTTTATAACGGTCCTAATAATGATAAATACATACATAAATTTATTGTTAATGATAGTATAGATTTAACTAGAGAAGTACTATATGATGGTACAACATCATATAATAAAAATAGAGATGCAGAATACTATAAGAATTATGAGGTTAACGACAATCAATTTGTGTACTCTAATGTTAGATTATTTAACCTTAACCTAAAAATAGGTAGTGCTTACAAGGATAGACCAAAAACAAGTATTTTACTAAATGTTATTGGTTATTTTTGGTATATATTAATTTCTTTTTTAGTGTTAATTTCCTTTTATCAATACAGAAAAAATAAAACTTTAAATAGTGAACTTAGTCAAGCTAATTTAAAAATTCTCTCTAAAAATAAAGACTTAGAAAATAACTTAACAAAGATAGAAACGCTTATTAAAGAGATACATCATAGGGTAAAAAATAATATGCAAATGATATCCGGTATTTTAACTTTACAACAAGAAGAATCTGAGGATAAAAAAGTAATATCTGCATTAGATCAAAGTAAAAATAGAATAAACTCTATGGCTTTGGTACACGAAAAACTTTATGGAAGTACATCTTTAAAAGACGTTAAAATAAAAGATTACATTACAGAATTAATTGAGTTTGTAGAACAAACTATTGCCGATAAAAACATTATTTTAAGTAAAACATTATTGGTAGATGACACCTTAATTTTTGATGCCGAAACGACATCTTACTTAGGATTAATTATAAACGAATTAATTACAAATTCTTACAAACATGCCTTTAAAATTAATCAAGAAAACACGCTTTATCTAAGCATAACTAAAGAAGATGAGTTTTATAAATTGGATTATGATGATAATGGCGAAGGTATTCCTGAAGATTTTGATATAGAAAATTCAGAATCTTTAGGATTTCAATTAATGTATATTTTAACAGATCAACTAAATGGTCAATTGGTTAATGACCACAAAAATAAAAGCAGATTTACTATTTATTTTAAGCAATATCATGTCAACTAAAATAATTCTTAACAACTCTGTTAATAATTTTTAACTTACTGTTGTTTTAAAAAAAGGTTATAAGTATCTTTGCATTAATAACAAACAAGAAATTAAACGTAATCATGTTCGAATTTGACCAATATTTAGGCTTTTTAGCATTTTTAACTATCTTAACCATAGGCTTTTGGTTAATGATTTTTTTAATCACTTTTGTAGTTCCTTATTGGATTGGAGGAAGTTTAATTGAGCGTTTAAAGGAAATTAAAGAAGAAAAAAAGGCTAAAAGAGGATAAGCTTAAGCTTTTTTAAACAATATTTTAAAGGTAAATTCTATTTTTTTAGAGTTTACCTTTTTTTGTTTTCAACTTTAAAGTAGAAATTATTTAAAAAATGATTTCATTAAAAAAGGGTTTATAAAATTTTATAAACCCTTTTTTAAATAGTAAATCACTAGATAATATGTTAGCCTTCAAATTCTTCATCACCACCATAATCATTACGTTGTGCACGTTTTTTCTGCTGATTAAATCTGTAAGTGAACGATAGATTAAAACTACGTTCTCTCCATTGAAATTCGCTGTAAGCATTGTAGGTTGGAGTAGTAGTTTCAGTTTTTCTAATTCGGCTATTAAAGACATCATTTACATTTAATGCTATAGATGCGCGCTCGTTAAATAAATCTTTACTAAAGGCTAAATTTGCAGATAAAATACCTTCAGATTCGTTTTGCGCATCTGCATTTGGTCCTCTATAATTTATATTAGTTTGCCAATCTATACTTCCTGGTAACGTGTATTTATTGCTTATTCTTGCAAACCAGCTATTGTTTGTATTATCTAATGATAATCCATTAGGAGTTGTTCCTTTAGTTTCATTTTGAAAGAAATTAAAGTTACCGTTTATTCTCCATTTTTTAGATGGATTGTAGGTTAAAGTAAATTCAAAACCATAACGATCTTCGGTAGCAAGGTTAATTGGTGTTCTGTTAATTACTGCTAATTCTTCACCATTTACGTTTACAGTTTCTCCTGTATCAAAACTTACAAAGCTAAAACCATCTGTAGCATGAGAATAATAAGCAGATGTATTAAAAGTAAATTTATTCCAACGTTTTAAATAGCCTAAATCAAATTGTCCAGAGTAACTTGGATCTAAATTTGGGTTACCTTGGAATATGTTGGTAATACTAGATCTTGAAGGAAATGGATTTAAAAAGAAACCTCTTGGTCTTCTTAAACGTCTTGCATAACCTAATGTAATATTTTCTCTGTCTGTAATCTCGTAATTTAAGTTAACTGTAGGAAACAGTCCTGTGTAGTTTTTCTTATTAAAACTACCCGATGTTGGTTGGTCTATTGTAATTTGAGTGTTTTCTAATCGTAATCCTAATAAAAACGAAAACTTGCCAAATTTACTACCGTATTGTGTGTAAACAGCATTTAAATACTCTCTAAAATTTAATAAGTTAGATAAATCTCTATTAGTATCAAATTGATTAGTGTTTACGTTTAAAGTGTCTACTATATAATCTGTTGCAGTATTGTTAAAATTACCTCTATAACCAGCTTCAAATTGACTATTCTCTCCAATTGGTAATACATAATCTGTTTGAAGTAAAATACGATTTTGGTCTTCTAATGTAGCAACACGTTCTGAAACTACATTGTCAACTTGTACTAAGCTGTTTTCGTCTTCTTGATTGTCTTCATATTGAAAATCAAACGTTAATACATGACCACTTTCTTTAAAGTTTTTCTGAAAATTTAAAGCATATTGTATGCTTTTATCATCTTCTAATTCTGGATCTAAACGTGTAGTTGTTGATAATAAATTACGATTGCTATCAAATTGTTCTAAAAGATTTAGTGTATTACGTTCGTTATTTCTGTCTCCATACACTAAAGATGTTGTTAAAGATGCACTATCGTTAATGTACCATTCTACGCCAAAGTTTGTAGTTAAACCTTTGCGAACTCTTTCAAAATCATTGGTTTCATCTAAAAAATTACCAGAAGATGCGTATTGAGTAGATGTAAATGAATTTCCTGGACTTTCGCGGTAACTGAATCCTGTAGTATTAAAAATATTGATGTTTCCTGTTCTAAAATTAATGTTACCGTTAATTCCAGCTGTAGGATTATATCCAACATTAGTAGAAATTGCACCATTAAGACCTTCTAATTTGCTTCGTTTTAAAATAATATTTAAAATTCCACCAGTACCTTCAGCATCGTATCTAGCAGAAGGCGACGTGATAACTTCAACTTTTTCTATAGATTCTGCAGGTAATTGTCTTAAAGCGTCTGTAGAATTTAAGCCAACTAATCCAGATGGTTTACCATTAATTAATATTCTTACATTATCGTTACCTCTTAACGCTACATTACCTTCTACATCTACAGATACAGAAGGAACATTATCTAAAACGTCACTTACCGTTCCGCCTCTTACGGTTAGGTCTTTTCCTACGTTGTAGATTTTTTTATCAAGTCTAATGTCTACAGTAGTTTTTTCTGCAACAATTTCTACTTCATCTAAAGCTTCGGCATCTACAGATAGAGTAGTAGTGCCTAAATCTGTATTTTGGTTAATAGTTTTATTATTAACTGTGAAGGTTTTAAATCCAATATATTCAAAAGAAATAGAGTACGTTCCTTTAGATACATTAACGTTATAATTACCATTAGCATCTGTAATGCCACCAGTAATACTACTTGGATTATTTACATCTTTAAATACAACGGTTGCATATTCTAAAGGAAAATTAGAACCGTCTTCAACTATTTTACCTGTAACTGTTAATTCTTTGGTTTGCGCAAAGGAAAGCGCTGCGAATAATAGTATAAAACTATTAATTAATTTTTGAGTCATTGTTAGATTTTTGTACTAAGACTGCAAAAGTAGATACAGGTTTAACCTATATTGGTTAAAGCTTTGTTAAATAAAACTAAAGTATGTTAATGTATTAAACTTTAGGAAAAATATCAAAAATACGTTTGGCAGGTTTACCAATTACTGCTTTTTCGCCATTAATAACTATTGGTCGTTCTATAATTTCTTGATATTCTACCATGATCTCTACAAGTTCTTCATGATCAAAAGTGTGACCGTCTTCTTGTAAATGTTCAAAATGATCCTTCCAAATTTTACTGTCTTTTCTTATAAGTTCTTCTGGAGTGACATTTAATAACTTAATAATTTTATTAAGCTTTTCTTTATCTAATGGTTTGTCTTGGTATTTAATGATTTGATGATCATGTTTACTTGTTTCTAGTATCTCAAGACATTTGTTAGAGTGTTTAGACTCTGGGTTGTGATATATTACTATCATTTAGGCTAAGGGAAATTTTTTTGAGGGTTTGCTACTAATCTTTTAATTCATTTTGTTGGTTAATTTATTAATTTATAGCGTGTACAAGTTAAATAATTTTTTTAACATTTTCTGGTGGTCGTCCAATTATTGCTTTATTATTAGAAACTACAATAGGCCTTTCTATTAGCTTTGGGTTATCTATCATAGCTTTAATTATTTGTTTGTCAGATAATTGCTTGTCTTTAAAGTCTGTTTTCCAAATACTTTCGTTTTTTCTAACTAACTCTATTGGTTTAATATCAAGAAGTGAAATTATGTGTGTTAATTCCTCTTCAGTTAGCTTGTCTTCTAGGTATTTGATTACTTTAAAATTAATTCCCGAATTTTCTAATATTTGTAATCCTTCTCTAGATTTTCTGCATCTAGGATTATGATAAATTGTTGTCATATTTAAAGCTTGTTTGTGTCTTCTGTTTGTTGCCCCATCATCATTAGGTAAGACTTTAAAAAAGGTTCTATATAGCCATCCATTACAGCATCTACATTTCCAGTTTCATGACTTGTTCTTACATCCTTTACTAATTTGTAAGGATGCATGACGTAGTTTCTAATTTGGCTTCCCCATTCTATTTTCATTTTGCTAGCTTCAATATCTTCTCTTTGAGCTAATTGTTTTTGTAGCTCAATTTCATATAATTGAGATTTAAGCATTTGTAAAGCTCTTGCACGGTTATCATGTTGTGATCTAGTCTCAGAGCATGATATTTGAATACCTGTTGGTTTATGGGTAAGTTGTACTTTAGTTTCAACTTTATTTACATTTTGTCCTCCAGCACCACTTGATCTTGCGGTAACTATTTCTATATCTGCTGGGTTAATTTCAATTTCGATAGAATCGTCTACTAAAGGATAAACATAAACAGACGCAAAACTGGTATGGCGTTTTGCATTACTATCAAAAGGTGAAATACGAACCAGTCTATGTACTCCATTTTCTCCTTTTAACCAACCAAAAGCAAAATCACCTTCAATTTCTAAGGTTACAGTTTTGATACCTGCTACATCACCTTCTTGAAAGTTAAGCTCTTTTACTTTGAAGCCATTTTTTTCAGCATACATTAAATACATTCGCATTAACATACTTGCCCAATCACAACTTTCTGTTCCACCAGCACCAGCAGTAATTTGTAATACAGCACTTAGGCTATCTCCTTCTTCAGAAAGCATATTTTTAAATTCCAGATCTTCTATTGCTGTTTTAGCTTTATTAAATCTAGCTTCTACATCTTTTAAAGTAGCTTCTTCTTCTTTGTAAAATTCAAATATTACTTCTAAATCTTCAACAAAAGTTTTAGAGGTATTAAAATCTTCAATCCATTTTTTCTTCTCTCTAATGGATTTCATGATCAGTTCTGCAGCTTGAGAATCGTTCCAGAAGTTAGGATCAAAAGTTTTTTCTTCTTCGTTGTGTAACTCTACTTTTTTAGCATCTAAGTCAAAGATATTGCCTTAAAGCATCAAGGCGTTTATTAAGATCTTTTATGTGATCGGAAGTAATCATAACTATGAAATTATTTAATAAGCAAAAATATAATTAATAGCATTAAACTAAAATATTTATAGACATATTTTATAGTTTTAAGGTTTAAAAATATAAATATGAAAATTGATTTAAGAAGCGATACGGTTACAAAACCAACAAAGGAAATGTTAGAGTTTATGATGCAAGCTCAAGTTGGAGATGATGTATATAAAGAAGATCTAACAGTAAATAAATTAGAAGAAAAAGTGGCTAAAATGTTTGGTAAAGAAACTGCGTTGTTTTTTCCAACAGGTACTATGGCTAATCAAACCGCAATAAAATTACATACTAATCCAGGAGATCAAGTAATTTGTGATAAATATGCGCATATTTATAATTATGAAGGTGGTGGCGCTTCTTTTAATAGTGGTGTATCCTGCAAATTATTGGACGGAAATCGCGGAATGTTTACAGCAAAACAAGTTGAAGAAGCAATTAATCCACCAGATTTTTATCATAGTCCGTTAACTACATTGGTAGAAATTGAAAACACTACAAATAAAGGTGGTGGCGCTTGTTGGGATTTTGATGAAATTTTAAAAATAAAATCCATTTGTACTACTAATAATTTAGGATTTCATCTAGATGGAGCAAGATTATGGAATGCTTTGATAGCTAAACAAGAAACAGCATTGCAATATGGACAAGCGTTTGATACCATATCGGTTTGCTTGAGTAAAGGTTTAGGTTGTCCCATAGGTTCTGTTTTGGTTGGCGATACTAAATTTATGCAAAACGCCATTAGAATTAGAAAGATTTTAGGTGGCGGAATGCGACAAGTTGGTTACTTAGCAGCAGCAGGAATTTATGCATTAGATAATCATCTAAATAGGTTAGAAGAAGATCATAAAAAAGCTAAGTATTTAGGTGAAATTTTAAACGAATCTAATTGTGTTAAAACGGTAGAAAAAGTAGAAACAAATATAGTCATATTTGAACTTTTTGATAAAGCAAGCGAACACTTTATGAAATCACTTTCTTACAATGATATTCAAATAATTAATATGGGAAATAACAAATTAAGAATGGTGACACATCTTGAAGTAAATGAAAATCAAATAGATAAAGTTGCTAAAGTGATTAAATCTTTGTAAATTTTAAATCAAAATTAAGTTAAGGAGAAAAGCAGAAAAGGATTACAAAAAGCAGATTATCGATAAAAAGTGTTGTTTGTCGAATTTTTAGTTTTTTTTAACATTTAGTAATCCATTTAGTTTGATAACTATTTTTTTTGCATGAAATTAGTAGAAAGTCTTAACCCTTTGACTTTAAAAAAATTAACTTTAATAATTTAAAATTAACAAAAAATGAAAAAAGTATTACTAACCATTTTATCTTTAGTAGCATGCTCAGCAATGTTTGCTCAAGATTTACCTACAAATCCTGAACCAGGAAAATGTTATGTGCGTTGTGTAACACCAGATGTTTGGGTTAATCAAGACGTAACAGTTCAAGTAGCGCCAGCCTACAAAAAACTATCTGTAGTACCTGCAACTTACAATACTGTAACAGAAGAAGTTGTAGTACAAGCAGCTGGAACAGAATTAACAGTTGTACCAGCTAGATACGAAACTCAAAACTTTGATGTTACAGTACAAGAAGCTAGTCAAAAATTAGAAATCGTACCATCATCTGTATCTTATGTAGAAGAAACAGTAGTAGTTCAAGAAGCTAGTCAAAGATTAGAGTTAGTACCAGCAGTTTACGAAACTCGTACTTTTGAAGTAGTAACTCAGCCAGCTACTCAACGTTTAGAAGTTATTCCTGCGCAATACGAGACTAGAGAAGAAGTTGTTGTTGTAAAAGAAGCTAGTCAAAGATTAGAAGTTATTCCTGCAGTTTGGGGAACAAAAACAATCTCTTATAAGAAAAGAGAGTTTGGTAATACTTTAAAAGTTGTACCAGCTCAATTTACATCTAGCTACCAAGTTATAGAGGTAAAACCTGCAACTGCAAAATGGGAGATGAGTGATACTCCAGCAGCAGAATGCCAGTCAAGTGATCCAAACGATTGTAGATACTGGTGTTACAAAAGCGTACCAGCACAAAACATTACAATTAACACTACAGAATTAGCTAACGATGCATCTGTAGTTACAACTCCAGGATGTGATACTTCTAACGGTGGTGATGATTGTGGAATGTCTACTTATACGCAAAAAGTAATCGAAACTCCTGCAACTACAAGAGTTATTGATATACCTGCAGAAACTAAAACAGTTAAAAAGACTGTTATGGTAACGCCTCCAACAACAAGAGTTATAGATGTTCCTGCAATTACTAAAACTATGGAGCGTACTGTAATGGTAACTCCTCCAACTACAAGAGTAATTGATATTCCTGCTGTAACAAAAACAGTAAAGAAAAAAGTTATTACTCCAGAAACAACAAGAGTTGTAGAAATTCCTGAAGTAAAACAAACTATGAAGCGTACTGTAATGGTAACGCCTCCAACTACAAGAGCGATAGAAATTGCTGAAAAACGTTCTACAATTAAGAAAACTGTTTTAGCTTCAGATGCAAGAGTAGAAGAATCTGTTGTACCAGCGGTTAACAAAACTGTTACAAAAGAAGTTTTACAAACTAAAGGAGGTTTAACAACTTGGAAAGAAGTAGATTGTAAATTAGTAGAATATAACGACTTAAACATAAACTGGAACTTAGGATCTGCATCTTTAACTCCTGCAGCTAAAGCTGAGATTGATGCTAAATTATTACCAGTATTAGCAGATGGTGTTTCTGTAGAGATTGCTTCTCATACAGATTCTAGAGGATCTAAAGAATCAAACAGATTATTATCTGAAAGAAGAGCACAAGCAGTTACTAACTACTTAATTTCAAAAGGGATAAACTCTTCAAGAATTACATCTAATGGATATGGTGAGTCAAGATTAACAAACAGATGTTCTGACGGAGTATCATGTACTGAAGCTGAGCACTTAGCTAACAGACGTACACAATTTAGAGTAATAAACTCAAACTAAAATTAGTATACTTTTAATATATAAAAAGGGAAGCTTTTAAAGCTTCCTTTTTTTTGTTAAAACAAAATAAGTTAATTATTTAAACAAGTCCATTCCTGGTATGTTAGGCATACCATCTTTAGCAACAGCAGCAACTTCTGTTTCGTGTACTTGAGTCGCTTTTTCTATAGCTTTATTTAATGTTAAGATTAAATAATCTTCTAATTGTTCCTTGTCCTGTAACAAACTTTCATCAATAGTAATAGATTTAATTTCTCTATTAGCAGTTAATGTGACATGTAATAAATTGTCGTTACTTTTCTGGTCAACGTATACTGTGTTTAATCTTGCTTTAGTTTCTTCAACTTTTTTTTGGGTTTCTTTCAATTTACCCATCATTCCCATAAGGTCTCCAAACATGGTTATTATTTTTTAAAATTATAGGAGCAAATTTATTAATTTTAAAAAAAGCTAAATACAATAAAGTTGAAAAATCTAATTACTCTTACATTATTAAGTTTTACATTTGTTTTTTCCTGTAAAAATGATCAAAAAATGAATGAAACTAGCACTAGTTTAAAAGCGCCAATAGCTAAAAAAATCCCAAAAACA
The DNA here is from genome assembly GCF_014764305.1 of Mesoflavibacter profundi. Classification (NCBI taxonomy): domain Bacteria; kingdom Pseudomonadati; phylum Bacteroidota; class Flavobacteriia; order Flavobacteriales; family Flavobacteriaceae; genus Mesoflavibacter; species Mesoflavibacter profundi. The sequence goes on along the minus strand of NZ_CP061703.1, from coordinate 2,904,532 downwards.
CTTACCATTCATAACGACCAAAGAATAGATGATTATTATTGGTTAAATCAAAGAGAAGATAAAGACGTTTTAAATTATCTAACCGAAGAAAATAATTATACAGAAGCTGTTTTAAAACCAACAGAAGCTTTTCAAAAATCACTTTTTGAAGAGATGAAATCTAGAATAAAAGAAGATGACCAAAGTGTACCATATAAATTTAATGGATATTGGTATATTACAAAATTTGAAGAAGGTAAAGATTATCCAATTTATACCCGAAAAAAGGAAACTCTAGATGCTAAAGAAGAAATTCTTTTTGATTGTAATCTACTGGCTAAAGATCATGCTTATTTTAAATTAGGAGGATTTTCAGTTAGCGAGGATAATACATTAGCAACTTTTTCTGTAGATACAGTAAGTAGAAGACAGTATACAATATTTGTTAAAAATCTAATTACTGGAGAAGTTTATAATGATAAAATTGAAAATACAACAGGAAGCTCTACTTGGGCAAGTGATAATAAGACTATTTTTTATGCTAAAAAAGATCCTGTAACCTTAAGATCAGATAAGATTTTTAGGCATCAATTAGGTGATAGTTCAGATAATGATAAATTAGTTTTTGAGGAAAAAGACGACACATTTTACACCTATGTATACAAATCAAAATCAAGAAAGTATATTATAATAGGTAGTTCTAGTACTCAAACTTCAGAATATCAAATATTACCTGCAAATCAACCAACCAATCAATTCAAAGTTTTTCAACCAAGAGTTAGAGACTTAGAATATTCTATAGCGCACTATAACGATAGCTTTTACATTATTACTAATAAAGATAAAGCAACCAATTTTAAGGTTCAGAAAACAAATGAAAACAATACGTTAAAAGAAAATTGGGTAGATGTTATTCCGCATAGACAAGAGGTGCTAATTGAAGACATAGAAATCTTTAAAGATTATTTAGTAGTTAACGAACGTAAAAACGGATTAAACCAATTAAGAATAATAAGTTGGGATAAAAAAGAAGACTATTATTTAGATTTTAAAAGCGAAACATACACCGCAAATATTGGTAATAATCCAGATTTTGACAGTCAGTTTTTAAGATATACGTTCAATTCTCTAACTAATCCAAGTTCTGTATTAGATTACAATTTCAAGACTAAAGAAAAAACGGTTAAAAAAGAACAAGAAGTTTTAGATTCAAATTTTGATAAAAATAATTACACATCTAAACGTTTATGGGCAATAGCAAGAGATGGAGTTAAAGTGCCTATGTCTATTGTGTACAAAAAAGGAATTAAATTAGATGGAACTAATCCGGTACTGCAATATGCATATGGAAGTTATGGATCTACCATAGATCCTTATTTTTCTACAATAAGGTTAAGTTTATTAGACAGAGGTTTTATTTATGTGATTTCTCACATTCGCGGAAGTGAATATTTAGGAAGACCATGGTATGAAGATGGAAAACTTCTAAAAAAGATGAATACTTTCACAGATTTTATAGACTGTTCTAAATATTTAATTGAAAATAAATACACTTCACCAAAACACCTTTACGCAATGGGTGGAAGTGCAGGAGGATTATTAATGGGAGCAATTATAAATCTAAATCCAGAATTATATAATGGTGTAATTGCTGCTGTACCATTTGTAGATGTTGTAACAACAATGCTAGATGATAGTATACCTTTAACAACAGGAGAATATGACGAATGGGGAAATCCAAATAAAGAAATTTACTACAATTACATAAAATCTTATTCGCCATACGATAATGTACAACAAATAAATTACCCTAATTTATTGGTAACTACAGGTTTACATGATTCCCAAGTACAATATTGGGAACCAGCAAAATGGGTAGCAAAATTAAGAGACCAAAAAACAGACAAAAATTTATTATTACTTAAAACTGATATGGATGCAGGTCATGGCGGCGCTTCAGGAAGATTTGAAGCCTTAAAAGAAGTAGCTTTAGAATATGCATTCTTATTCTATTTAGAAGGAATTAATCAATAATAAATAAAAAATTCTTATTTTTGTCAGGTTTTAGTATTAAAAACTAATTTTAAATAAGTAGCTTTTAAACAGCGTTTATGGAAAACAATAAAAAAGTTTATGATAATGTATTGGATCTAGTAGGCAATACACCAATGATTAAACTAAATAAATTAACGTCTAATTTTAAAGGTAATTACCAAGCAAAGGTAGAAGCTTTTAATCCAGGACATTCTTCTAAAGATAGAATAGCACTTTACATTATTGAACAAGCAGAAAAGCAAGGTATAATTAAACCTGGTGATACCATTATAGAAACTACTTCTGGAAATACAGGATTTAGTGTAGCAATGGTAAGTGTCATTAAAGGTTACGATTGTATTTTAGCAGTAAGTTCAAAATCATCTGCAGACAAGATCGATATGTTAAAAAACATGGGAGCAAAAGTTTACGTTTGTCCAGCAAATGTAAGTGCAGATGACCCAAGAAGTTATTACCAAGTAGCAAAACGCTTACACGAAGAAATAAAAGGATCTGTTTACATAAATCAATACTTTAACCAATTAAATATTGATGCACATTACAACTCTACAGGACCTGAAATTTGGAATCAAACCGACGGTAAAATAACCCATTTAGTTGCTTGTAGTGGAACTGGAGGAACAATTTCTGGAACAGCAAAATACTTAAAAGAACAAAATCCTAACATTAGAGTAATTGGTGTTGATGCTTATGGATCTGTTCTTAAAAAATATCACGAAACACGTGAGTTTGATAAAGATGAAATTTATCCTTACAGAATCGAAGGTTTAGGTAAAAATTTAATACCAACTGCTACAGATTTTGATGCTATAGATCAATTTGTAAAAGTTTCAGATGAAGAAAGTGCACATACAGCTCGACAAATTGCTCTAACAGAAGGATTATTTGTAGGCTACACTTCTGGAGCAGCTTTACAAGCTATTAAGCAATTAAATGAAGACGATTATTTTAAACCTACAGATAATGTGGTAGTAATATTTCCAGATCATGGATCAAGATATATGAGTAAAATCTATAGTGATAAATGGATGAATGATCAAGGATTTTTTGATAGTCAAAACGAAGAAGCTTCACAAAGCATACAATACGTAAAATAAAATAAAACCAATAAATTAGTTAGCCTTAATGCAAAATCATTAAGGTTAACTTTTTTTTGTTAATAATAGTTGGATAATTTATTATGCAAGAATAGTAAAATTGCCTAATTTTGTCCAATCTAACTAAATAATAACAGCTCAAGCCATAGGCTTAATAATCATTTAAAGATGAAAGATTTATTTGAAAAAATATACAAAGACAAAGGACCGTTAGGAAAATGGGCATCTCAAGCAGAAGGATACTTTGTGTTTCCTAAACTAGAAGGTCAAATTTCTAACCGTATGAAATTCCAAGGAAAAGAAGTAATTACTTGGAGTATCAACGATTATTTAGGTCTAGCTAATCATCCAGAAGTAAGAAAAGTAGATGCAGAAGCTGCTGCAAAATATGGATCTGCTTACCCAATGGGAGCAAGAATGATGTCTGGTCACACAGATTTACATGAACAACTACAAAATGAATTAGCTGAGTTTGTTAACAAAGAAGCTGCTTATTTATTAAACTTTGGTTACCAAGGTATGGTGTCTACAGTAGATGCATTAGTATCTAAAGACGATATAATTGTTTACGATGTAGATGCACATGCATGTATTATAGATGGTGTAAGATTACATCACGGAAAGCGTTTTACTTACAAGCATAATGATATAGAAAGCTTAGAGAAAAACTTAGAACGTGCTACAAAAATGGCAGAGCAAACTGGAGGAGGAATTTTAGTGATTTCTGAAGGTGTGTTTGGAATGCGTGGTGAACAAGGACGTTTAAAAGAAATTGTAGCTTTAAAAGAAAAATTCAACTTTAGATTATTTGTTGACGATGCTCATGGTTTTGGAACTTTAGGTGCTACAGGAGCAGGAGCAGGAGAAGAGCAAGGCGTGCAAGACGATATTGATGTGTACTTTGCAACATTTGCAAAATCTATGGCTAGTACAGGAGCATTTATAGCTGCAGATCAAGAAATTATAGACTACTTAAAGTACAATTTACGTTCTCAAATGTTTGCAAAGTCTTTACAGATGCAATTAGTAGAAGGTGCTTTAAAGCGTTTAGATATGTTACGTACAATGCCTGAGTTAAAACAAAACTTATGGAAAATTGTAGACGCTTTACAATCTGGATTAAAAGAACGTGGTTTTGATATAGGTACTACACAAAGCTGTGTAACTCCTGTTTATCTTAACGGAAGTATTCCAGAAGCTATGGCATTAGTAAAAGACTTAAGAGAAAACTATGGTATTTTCTGTTCTATAGTAGTTTATCCAGTAATACCAAAAGGATTAATATTATTACGTATGATTCCTACAGCAACTCATACATTAGAAGATGTAAATGAAACTTTAGATGCTTTTGATGCTATTAGAGATAGATTAGAAAACGGAACATACAAGCGTATGTCTGCAGCAGTAATGAAAGCAATGGGAGAGTAATATAATTAGATTATCAACATACATAAATTAAAAAACCCGATTCGTTAGAATCGGGTTTTGTTTTTTATAAATCCTTTCTATAAGTACTTCGTCTTTTAATGATTGTAGGATTAAAATTTTTCCAAATCTTTTGAATAGCTTCGTTATTTTCCAATTCTGGTGTACGATAACAATCTTCAATTCCTCTAGCTTGAAAAATAGGATAATACTCATTAAAAATAATGGCGTGCACACCTTTATTTTGATATTCTGGATGAACACCAATTAAGTAAAAATTCACACTTTTACTGGTTTTCTTTTCTTTTAAAAGTTTTAAAAATCCAAACGGGAAAAGTTTTCCGTTCATAGCTTTTAAGGCTTTATTAAATCTAGGCATTACAATTGCAAAAGCAATTAAATTATCGTCTTTGTCTACAACAAATTTGATGTATTCTGGGTTAATAAAACCAATATATTTTTTCTTAAAGTAGTCTTTTTGGATATCAGTAATTTCAACAAAAGAAGATAACTTAGCGTAGGTTAAATTAAAAAGATCAAACATCTTATCTACATAAGGCATTATATCTTTTGTTTTTGTGAAATTTAAAGGTTTTAAACCGTATCTACGTTTTATAAGATCTTGTATTTTTCCAAAAGATTTAGGATCTACACTACTAAATTTAAATGAACTTTCTATATAAGTTTTCTCGATATTAAAACCTAAAGCTTCATAATGTGAGGCATAATAAGGATAATTATACCATGTTATCATATCGTTTGGGTAATCAAACCCTTCGGTTAAAACACCAACTTTATCAAGATTAGAAAAACCAACAGGACCTTCAACAAATTCTAAATTGTTTTGTTGTCCTATTTTAATAACTTCTTCAATTAAAGCTTTGCTTACTGTTTTATCATCTATGAAATCAAACCATCCAAAGCGCATTTTCTTTTCACCTTGTTTATTTACTTCTAACCAATTTATAATTGCAGCAATACGTCCAACAACTTTATTGTCTTTATATGCTAATAATAATTTAGCTTCAGCATCATTAAAAACAGGATTTTTGGTTTTATCAAAAACTTCTAATTCTTGACTTATTATTGGCGGAATCCAATTTTCACAATCTTTATATAGTGTAAATGGAAATTTTACAAATAACTTGTAATCTGCTTTTGTATTTACTTCTTTAATAGTAATCATAACACTAAAGTGGCTTATTCGTCATCAAAATCAATTACTTGCGTTTCTTTTTTACGCTTTCCAGTATCGTCTGGTGAGTCGTCACCATCTTTATTTTTATTCTTTTTGTTACGTTTTTTATTAGCTCTTCTTTCATATTCATCCATAGCATTTGTACCGTTATCTACTTGAGGATCTTTATGAAAATCTAATCGGTAAGATGCTCCAAAATTTAAACTGAATACAGAAGGTGTATCTTTAGTATTAAAAGTAACCGCAGTATCTAACTGAAAATCTTTACCAAATAAATAAGCGCCACCAAATCTAAATAAGTTATCAGCATAATAATCACCACTTATTCCTTGTGTTTCTCCAAACAAAACAAATTGCTCGTTTATAGCTTTTGTTAATGTAATTATATATTGAAAACTAGAATAGTCTGTACTAATGCGTTCCATTAAAAAATTGGTAACTAATACCCAACCGCTACTAAAATTGTTTTGTGTTGCAACCATAGCTTTAAAGTTAACACCACCTTCGTAATACGGTTTTGTAAAAGGATTAGTGTAAGGTACGTAAACATTATTTTCGGCATCATAATTTACACCACCATAAACTGCAACTGCTGGTATTAGATTACGCCATTTAAACTTTTTATTAGCGTGATAACTATATAAATTAGGTTTTTCTTCCTCTCTATTTTTATAAGGATCATAGACTAAGTATTTAGCACCTAATGCTAAATTTTTAAAATTTGAACGTTTAATTTCTTGAGGAGAAAATTCAGACCTATTATCTTTAAACGTATCATTTTGATAATTACCTTCTATATTAATTTCTAATTCTTCCCAAAGCAAGCCATAACGCAATGCAAAGTCTATCCCAAAACCTTTAGCTTCAGTCTTTAATGGCGTGTGTTCATCTTTAACAGTAAAAGGTCCAGCTTCTATTTGACCAACATTTTTACCAACAGCAAAAGCACTTTTGGATTCTCCAGGTCTATTAGAGTTTATTACATCAGTATATTGCGCAAAAGCAGTAAAACTAAACAATAGTAAGACTAATGTTAAGTAGTTTTTAGGGTTATTCATAGTTAATTGTTTAAATTCAAATATAGAGATTTTATATTTTTTTTAGGTATTAAAACCCTAAATAAAAGCTATAGAATTGTATTTTTGTATTTTAGTTAAAATTAGAATTATGGGTTTATTGAGAACCATACTTATTATATTGTTGATTTACTATGGAATAAAAATTCTATCCAGAATTTTTGCTCCTGTATTATTTAAATATGCTGCTAAAAAAGCTGAAGAACGTTTTGGTGGAGCTTTTAACCAGCAAAGAAAAGAACCTTTAAGAAAAGAAGGTGAAGTGACCATAGACAAAATGCCTGAAAACAAATCTTCAAATAAAAATGTTGGCGAGTATGTAGATTACGAAGAAATTGAGTAATTTTCAACCTCATTCAATCTTATAATTATTTATGCAATTTTCTTTTAAAAAAATGTTACCACACATAATTGTGTTGGTAAGTTTTATTGCTTGTGCCTTATTGTATTTTAATCCTGTTTTGCAAGGAAAAACTATTTTCCAAAGTGATATTGTTCATTACCAAGGTATGGCAAAGCAGCAAAAAGATTTTAAAGCTGAAACTGGAGAAGAAACCTATTGGACAAATAGTGCATTTGGCGGTATGCCAACCTATCAATTAGGTGCAAAATACCCAAATAATTATATTAAAAAATTAGACTTATCACTTAGGTTTTTACCAAGACCAGCAGATTACTTATTCCTTTACTTTTTAGGATTTTATATTTTACTTTTGGTATTAAAAGTAGATTGGAAATTAGCTGGATTAGGCGCTTTAGCGTTTGGATTTTCAACCTATCTAATCATAATACTTGGCGTTGGACACAATAGTAAAGCGCATGCGATTGCTTATATGCCTTTAGTGTTAAGCGGTATTATCCTCACATTCAGAAAAAAATATATCGCTGGTTTTTTATTAACCGCAATTGCAATGGGATTAGAGCTTGTTGCAAATCACTATCAAATGACTTATTACTTACTATTACTAGTTATAGTTTTAGGAATAGTATATTTAATAGACGCATATAAAAAACAAGAATTACCACATTATTTTAAGTCTATTGGTATTTTAGTTGTTGCCGTAATTTTATCTATTGGTCTTAATGCTACAAATATTTTAGCCACAAAGGACTATGTTAATGAAAGTACACGCGGAAAATCTGAATTAACCATTAATCCAGACGGATCAAGTAGAGCGAATACAAACGGTTTAAGTAAAGAATACATTACAGAATATAGTTATGGAATAATTGAAAGTTTTAATCTATTTATTCCAAGATTTTATGGTGGCGGAAGCGGTGAAGATGTGGGCGAAAACTCAGCAATGTATAAGTTTTTTACAGATAGAGGCGTATCACCTGTAGAAGCCAAAGAATACGCAAAAAGCACTCCAACATATTGGGGAGAACAAACTATTGTAGAAGCGCCAGCATACATTGGTGCTGTAGTAATTTTTCTATTTGTTTTAGGAATGTTTTTAGTAAAAGGTCGTTTAAAATGGTGGCTTTTAGGCGGAACTATTTTATCACTTCTTCTATCTTATGGTAAGAATTTAGACTTTTTAACCGACTTTTTTATAAACGTCGTACCGCTTTATAATAAATTTAGAGCAGTAAGCTCAATTCAAGTTATTTTAGAGTTGTGTATTCCTGTGTTAGCGATTTTTGCATTGGTTAGATTGTTTAATAATTTTTCTAATGATGAAGAAAAGCTTAACGCATTAAAGAAAACCACTATGATTACTGCTGGTTTTACTGTTCTTATTTTGTTAGGAAAGTTATTTGGAATATTCGATTTTGTTGGTGGTAACGACGGTTATTATCGTCAAAATTACGGTCAAGAATTTGTAGATGCGTTGCGTGAAGATCGTGCTAGTTTCTTAACAATGGATACATTTAGAACGTTGATTTTCGTATTGCTTTCCGCAGGAATTATCTATTTATTCTTAAAGAAAAAAGTTAGTGAAACTAAAGTTATTCTTGCGTTTGCTGTTCTTATTGTTGTAGATCTTGTAAGTGTAGATAGACGTTATGTTAACAATGAGGATTTTGTATCTAAAATTAAAATGGAACGTCCATATCAAGCTAATAAAGCCGATTTACAAATCCTAAAAGACGATTCTAATTACAGAGTTTTTGATATAACTTCTGGTGGCGCAAAAGCAAGTTATTTCCATAATGCTTTAGGCGGTTATCACGCAGCAAAACCAAAACGATACCAAGATTTATACGAGTTTTATTTATCAAAAAACAATATCAATGTTCTTAATATGCTTAATGCTAAGTATATTATTGGACAAGGTGAAAACGGCGAACCATTCCCATACGTAAATAATGACGCTAATGGTAATGCTTGGTTTGTAAAACAACTTAAAAAAGTTGAAACTGCCGATCAAGAAATTAAAGCTTTAGACAGTTTAGATAATAAAAACGAAACTGTTTTTAGTTCAGTTGAACTAAATGCAAGAACTTTTAAAGTAGATTCAACAGCATCAATAAAAGTTGAAACGTATAAACCTAACTACATTAAATACAGTTCAAATAATCCAAATGATGGTTTTGCAGTATTTTCAGAAATGTTTTATGCTAATGGTTGGAATGCTTATATCGATGGAAAATTAGAGCCACATTACAAAGTCAATTACGCTTTAAGAGGTTTACAAATACCAAAAGGAAATCATACTGTAGAGTTTAAATTTGAGCCAAAAGTTATAGAAACTGGAAGTAAAATTGCTTTAGCAAGTTCGGTAGTGTTATTGCTTTTAATAATTGGAGGATTATTTTATCAATTTAAAACAAGTCAACTAGAATAGTATGGCAAAACGTGTGCTTATAGTCACTTACTATTGGCCGCCAGCAGGTGGACCAGGCGTACAACGTTGGTTAAAATTTGTAAAATACTTGCCAGAACACGATATAGAACCTATAGTTTATTGTCCATCAAATGCTAATTATCCTATTATCGATAAGTCTTTAAAGGCTGAGATACCAGAGAATATATCTATTTTAAAACAACCTATAAAAGAGCCATATAAATTAGCTAATTTATTCTCTAAGCAAACAAAAACCATTAGTAAAGGTATTATAAAGGAAAAGGATAAACAGAGTTTACCAGAACGGTTAATGCTTTTTATTAGAGGTAATTTTTTTATACCCGACGCTAGAAAACAATGGGTTAAACCATCTACTAATTTTTTAACTACATACATTCAAGATTTTAATATAGACACTGTAATTACAACTGGTCCGCCACATAGTTTACACTTGATTGGATTAAAAATTAAGCAAAAATTAGAGGTGAATTGGATCGCAGATTTTAGAGATCCTTGGACAACAATAGGTTACCATAAGCAGCTTAAATTAACCAATTTTGCTAAAAAGCAACACAAACAATTGGAAAGTAAAGTGCTTAATCAAGCCGATCAAATTGTGGTGACAAGTCCAAGTACAAAAACTGAGTTTGAAGCGATAACCAACAAACCTATTACTGTTATTACAAATGGTTACGATCAAGAGAAAGTAGAAGTAAATAATTTAGATGAAAAATTTACGTTGTCACACATTGGGTCTTTATTATCAAAAAGAAATCCGGAAATTTTGTGGCAAGCACTTTCAGAAATTATAAATAATAATGACGATTTTAAACGCTGTTTTCAATTAAATTTAGTTGGAGAAGTAGGCGAAGATATTATAAACTCATTAGGTAAGTATAATTTAATTGATTATTTAAATAAAACTGGATATGTGTCACATAATGAAGCTGTTAAATTTCAAAAAAAATCACAAGTATTGTTGTTGATTGAAATAAATTCTGAAGACACAAAAGCAATTATTCCTGGTAAGTTGTTCGAGTATATGGTATCCAACAGACCTATATTAGCGATTGGTCCAAAAGGTGCAGATATTTCAAAATTAATTACTGAAACTAATACAGGAAAATTCTTTAATTATTCTGAATATGATGCTTTAAAATCTGAAATTTTAAATATGTTTGAAGCATACCAAAATAAAACTCTTAACGTAAATGCTATTGGTTTGCAAAAATATTCTAGAAAGGCATTAACCAAGCAATTAGTAGATTTGATTAATAATCTATAAATTTCAACTGCTAAATCTTAACTCGTAAATCAGATGGGAATAGTTGTCAATCAATCCATTAAAAATACGGTAATTACTTACCTAGGTTTTGGTATTGGCGCTATTAATGTTGTGTTTTTGTACACTAAATTTTTAAGTGATAACTATTTTGGTTTAATCACTTTTATACTGTCTACAGCCAATATTTTAATGCCTTTAATGGCTTTTGGTACACATAATACGATTATAAAATTTTATTCGACGTTTAAGACCAGACAATCGCAAAACGGGTTTTTAACTCTCGTGTTATTTCTTCCTTTGCTAATTATTTTACCACTAGGAACTGTTGGTGTTTTTGCTTACGATTGGATAGGAAATTGGTTGTCAAGAGAAAACCCAATTATTAAAGATTACACGTGGTTAATTTATATTTCTGCCATAACATTTGCGTATTTTGAAGTCTTTTATGCTTGGTCTAAAGTACACTTACATAGTGTTTTTGGTAATTTTATGAAAGAGGTATTTCATAGACTATGCATTACAATTTTATTACTCGCTTTATACCTAGATTTACTTAATGAACATCAACTAATTTATGCGATTGTAGTCGTCTATTTTCTTAGAATGCTAATCATGAAATTATATGCTTTTAATTTAAAATTACCTGTTTTTAAATTAGTTAAGATTCCTAAATTAAAAAATGTATTAAAGTATTCTGCATTAATTATTATTGCAGGCTCTATCGCAAATATAATTTTAGAGATAGATAAATTTATGATAGGTCAATTTGAAGCTTTAAAGAATGTAGCCTATTATGGCGTTGCAATTTATATAGCAACAGTAATTGGTGTGCCATCACGATCTATGCATCAGATTACAAATCCGTTAACAGCTAAGTTATTAAACGATAAAAACAAAAAAGAATTAAAGCAGCTGTACCAAAAAAGTTCGATTAACTTATTTATAGTAAGCGGATTTATATTTTTAGCTATTCTTATAAATATCAATCAATTATACTTAATGATTCCAGAAAATTATTCGGAAGGATTTTTAGTAGTATTTGTTATTGGGTTAGCTAAATTATCAGATAATTTAATAGGTAATAATAATGCCATTTTATTTAACAGTGATTATTACAGAGTTGTATTAATCTTCGGAATTATTTTAGCTCTATTAACTGTTTTACTTAACTTAATTTTTATTCCATATTACGGGATTAATGGAGCAGCTTATGCAAGTTGCATCACAATTTTATTTTATAATAGCATTAAGCTATTTTTTGTCTATAAAAAATTTAAAATTCAGCCTTTTACACCTCAAACACTACAAACGTTAGGGTTAATAGTGTTTTGCGGATTAATTTTATTCTTTTGGGAATTTCCTTTTATACCAATAGTTAATATTGCTCTTAAATCTCTATTATTAGTTATTACTTATGGATTTGCAGTGTATTGGTTTAATATTTCTGAAGAAATTTCAAGCATTATCAAAACGTTTATAACAAAAAAAACTCTGTAACTTAATTTAAATAAGTCTACAGAGTTTTTTATTACGCATTATAAAATTTATCCTCTTCTTCCAGATCTGCTATTTGATCTGTTTGTACTTCTTGATTTTGTAGTAGATCTACTTGAAGACGCTTTAGGTCTAGATGTTGATCTAGAAGTATTTGCACGACTTTGAGTACGTGGTTTACTAGTTGTAGCTCTGTTTGTTTTAGGTCTACTTTTTATTGTGTTATTTCTAGTAGTTCTAGGTTTAGACACATTGTTATTAGATCTAGGTCTTGTAACTGTACTAGACTGACTTCTAGAAGGTGTTTTTATTGTATTGCTTCTTGTAGGTCTTGTATTAGGTCTAGTTGTCGCATTATTATTTCTTCTTGGAGTAGAAGTAGTATTAGCTCTAGTTCTTGGCGTAGAATTTACTGCATTATTACGTGATCTTGGTACATTGTTTCTTGTTACATTTCTTACAGTTCTACCTTCGCTACGTGTAGCAAGACTTCTGCTTCTCGTAATTGTATTACCACGTCTTGTTGCTACAGCAGTTTTACGTCTATAATTGTTTACAAAAGGTCTGTCGTATCTATATCTAACAGGTGTGTAAAATCTTCTGTAAGGTGTTGTGTAAACTACTCTGTAATATGCTGTTGGTATTACATAAAATGCATGCCAAGGTCTGTATACATAAACTCTGTTATAAATGTTTATAAATCCTGTACAGTGAGAAAAACGGTGGTAACGGTTGTAGTGTACATATAATCCACCAACTCTATTAACATATCCACGATTGTTATAATTAATAATAATGTTACCAATTTGGTTTACACGTCCGTAATAATCGTAAAATATTGGTGTGTTTTCAATTTGAATAATTGCACCAAACTCATCATACTGTACATAAGGATTATAATCGTAACCTGTATTAAAACTAATAGATGTATTAGGCGTGTTTACCGAAACATTTACATTAGGTCCATAATTAGGCATGTAAAAATCAAATTGTCCATCTGCAAAAACCGAAAACTCTATACCAGCTTCAGTAAAGATGAAAGAATTACCATAACCACGGTTAAAAGATTCGTTTATTGTTAAATTTTCAGTGTTAGTTGTTGTGTCTGCATTAACAGTAAATATACTTAATATAAATGCTGATAATAAAAGGAATAAATGTTTCATAACTGTTTGTTTTATGATTGAACAATTTATAAAATACAAGCATCGTGCCAAAAATTTAAAACACTGAAATATAGGTATTTAAAAAATCCCCATAAACACTTATGAGGATTTAAAATAGTTACTTTTTCAATTTAGGTTTTTCGATTTTTACACCATTTCTGTAGTAGTAAAAATCGTCGTTATTATAATCATAATCATGATCATTGTCAATTGGCGATCCATATGGATTTCCGTAATTATTATCTAACATAAAAGACGTGTTGTATCTATTTACATGACCAATTGTTCTAATCAATCTTCCGTGTCTGTTATAAATTAATCGCATACCACCAATACGACTTACTAAACCTTGTCTGTTGTAACTTACATACACAGAACCTAATCGTTTAATCTGTCCTTGTCTGTTGTAATTTAAAAACACATAACCAATACGTCTAACTTTACCAGATCTATCATGTAAAACAACAGTACCGTTATTTCTTGGACCATAATACGTGTTGTATGTTCCTGGTGCACCAAAAGTGGTGTTTATAGAACGTCTTTGATTAGACGTTTTTCTATAATAAGTATCACCGTTTGTGTAGTCTAATTGCGTATTAAAATCAAAGCTTCCATCAGGAAAAATTAAAAATTCTACACCACGTTCTACAAATAAAATTGGCTGAACAAAATAATTATGGTTAACAATTAAATCTTCACCTTGCGATGCAGATTTGTTTTCTGCTGTTACAGTGGTTAATCCCATTAACACAGCTGTAAATAATAGTACTAATTTTTTCATAGTAATAAGGATTTAGATTTTGCCTACTGTTTAGCGTTTCGGCTATCGCTATTTGTTTAAATAGTTTCAATAGCTGTGCCAAACTTGAAACTAGCTGATTTTACTAGTGTTTTGAGAAGAAATTACTACCTTTTTGTTTCAATTTTAAAAAGAAATTAGGCAAGTTTTAATGATTATAAGTACATTTACATCACTAACTAGTTAACCAAATGTCTGTTAAGTACAAAATTTGTGAAAACTGCGAAACAGAGTTTAAAGACAGCTTTAAATTTTGCCCAAATTGTGGCATGAAAAATAGGGAAGAACTAACCTTAGGAAGCCTATTTTACAATACCATAAATAACTATTTGCTTTGGGACTCTAAATTTTTAAAAAGTTTTTTACCGTTAATGACCAAACCTGGATTTTTACCCAAAAAATTCTTACAAGGTAAACGGTTAGTGTATTTGCATCCAGCACAGTTTTATCTATTTGTTTCGGTTATTTTTTTCTTTATTTTCTCTTTTTATATAAGAGAAACTAGAGCTAGTTTAGACGAAGCTGCAAACAAAGAAATTAATAGATTTAAAGACAATGATTATTCTGAAATTGTTGAAAAAATAGCAGATACTATTAAATTAGATTCTGTTGTAAAACAAAATTTAAAAAAGCAACCAAAATCCAGAACAGCAAGTGGAACTTTATTTGGTACGTCTTATTCTTACGATGAAGCTGTTGTAGACTCTTTACTTAATGTAGGAGCAAACCAGTCTGTGATACTAAAAGAAATGGGAATGCCAGAAGATGCTGGTTATGTCAAACGAAAGTTTTACGAACAAATGCTAAAATTTCAAAAAGAAAGAGGTATTGGATCTATGTATCAATCTATTACAGATACATTTCCTATTGCAATGTTTTTTCTTCTACCAATTTTTGCGTTGCTCTTAAAGGTATTTTATTTTAACAAAGGTAAATACGCATACCATTTAGTATTTAGTTTTTATTTCTTTTCGTTTTTGTTTACAGTAATGGCAATAGATTTAGGAATAAATAGGTTTTATGATATCTCTAATTGGTTAGATTTTTTCATATTTATTTCTACTTATTTTTATCTACTAATAGCAATAAAACGATTTTACGAGCAAGGTTGGTTGTTAAGCTTTATTAAAAGCAGTATAATTACATTTATATTTATGCTGTTTGTAATACCTTCTGCCACTTTAATAATAACTTTAGTAGCTTTTATGTTGTATTAAAGCTTTTCTTTTAGGTATTTAGCTGTTGCACTATTTTTATTGTTAATTATTTCTTCTGGTGTACCAAAAGCAACTAATTGTCCGCCATTTTCTCCGCCATCAGGACCAAGATCTATAATATGATCTGCGCATTTAATTAAATCTAAATTATGTTCTACAACAATTATAGAATGACCTTTTTCTATTAACGCATTAAACGATTTTAATAGCTTTTTAATATCATGAAAATGAAGACCAGTTGTAGGTTCGTCAAAAATAAATAAAGCCTTTTCTTTATTATTTCCTTTACCTAAAAAAGTGGCAAGTTTAATACGTTGCGCTTCACCGCCAGAAAGGGTAGAACTGCTTTGCCCTAAAGTTACATAACCTAAACCAACATCTTGTAATGGTTGAAGCTTGTTTTTAATTTTAGTTTCCTTATGAAGATCAAAAAATGCTATAGCATTATCTATAGTCATATTTAAAATATCGTCTATATTTTTATCGTTAAAGGTAACTTCTAGAACTTCTTTTTTAAAGCGTTTACCATTACAAGTATCGCATTGTAAATGGACATCTGCCATAAATTGCATCTCTATAGTCACTTCGCCTTCACCTTTACACGTTTCGCATCGTCCACCATCTACATTAAAACTAAAATGTTTAGCAGCATAGTTGCGAATTTTACTTAGTTTTTGCTTAGAAAATAGAGCTCTAATATCATCATAAGCTTTAATGTAAGTAACAGGATTAGATCTAGAAGATCTACCTATTGGATTTTGATCTATAAATTCGATATGATTGATGTTGGTGAAATTTCCTTTTAATTCTGAAAATTGCCCAGCTTTATCACTAAATCCTGTTAATTTTTTTTGAATGGAAGGAAATAAAATTTTCTTTACCAATGTACTTTTTCCGCTACCAGATACACCTGTAATTACTGTTAGCATTTCTAGAGGAAATGAAACATCTATGTTTTTTAAATTGTTTTCTCTCGCACCAATTATATCTATGCTATACTTACTATTGCGACGTTTTTTAGGTACTTCAATTTTTAAAGATTCATTTAAATATTGAGCAGTTAATGAGTCTGATTTTAAAATATCTTTAAAAGTACCTTCTGCAACAACTTCGCCACCAAATGTACCAGCTTCTGGTCCAATATCTATAATTTGATCGGCTTGCTTCATGATGTCTTCATCGTGTTCTACCACAATAACTGTGTTGCCTAAATCACGTAACGATTTTAAAACTTTGATAAGCTTTTCTGAATCTTTTGGATGTAATCCAATACTTGGTTCGTCAAGGATATACATAGATCCAACTAAACTGCTTCCAAGCGATGTAGCTAAATTAATACGCTGACTTTCTCCACCAGAAAGTGTGTTAGATCGTCTGTTTAAGGTTAAGTAATCTAATCCAACATTGCTTAAAAATGATAATCTGTTTTTAATTTCGACTAGTAAACGTTCAGCAATTTTGGTATCATATTCGTTTAACTCTAAATTATCAAAAAACAGGGTTAATTTACTTAAAGGCATTTCAACTAAATCTGTAATAGTCGCGTTTCCAACTTTTACATAATTAGCTTCTTCGCGTAGTCTTTTACCATCGCAGACATTACATTTTGTTTTTCCGCGGTAACGCGATAACATGACGCGATTTTGTATTTTATACGCTTTGCTTTCTAGTTCTTCAAAAAAACTATTTAATCCTTCAAAGTATTGATTGCCTTTCCAAACTAAATCTTTTTGGGCTTTAGTTAATTCAAAATAGGGTTTATGTATAGGGAAATCAAATTTATGCGAATTGTTTACTAATTGATCTTTGTACCAACTCATACTTTCGCCTCGCCAAGGGAAAATAGCTTCTTCGTAAATTGATAAAGCTGTATTTGGGATAACTAAATCTTGATCTATTCCTATAACATCGCCGTAACCTTCACATTTTGGACATGCGCCATAAGGATTATTAAAACTGAATAAATGCACATTTGGTTCTAAAAACTGCATGTCATCTAATTCAAATTTATTGCTAAAATGTTTTGTAGAATTGTCTTTTAATCGCTCGATATAGCAATTGCCTTTACCTTCAAAAAATGCGGTTTGAATAGCATCTGCTAAACGGTTATAAAAATCTTCGTCGTCTTTTGTTACAATTCTATCTACAACTAAAAACACATCTTCTGTAGAGGTTAGATCTTTAGCTTCATCTATTCTTAAAACCTGATCTTTTACTTTTATTCTAGAATAACCTTGCGCATTTAAAGCTTTTAATTTGTCCTGTAATTCTCTGCCTTCTTCAAGAAAAATAGGAGATAACAAAAATAGTTTTTCTTTTATTTCTAAAGACTTGACAAAGTTAATTACATCTGTAACCGTATCTTTTTTAACTTGATTACCAGAAATAGGAGAGTAGGTTTTACCAATACGTGCGTATAAAAGCTTTAGATAATCATAAATCTCTGTAGTTGTCCCAACAGTAGAACGCGGATTAGTAGAATTTACTTTTTGTTCTATAGCTATTGCAGGCGCAATACCTTTAATATAATCTACTTTAGGTTTGTTTAATCTACCCAAAAATTGCCTAGCATAACTACTAAGACTTTCTACATAGCGTCTTTGTCCTTCTGCATATAAGGTATCAAACGCTAAACTTGATTTACCAGATCCAGATAATCCTGTTATAACCACTAGTTTTTTTCTAGGAATAACAACATCTATATTTTTTAAATTATGCAATTTTGCACCTTTTATAATGATGTTTTCTTTAGGATTTACTTGATCAAGCGTTGTTTTCATAGTCAATTTTGAATATAGATTTGCAAAGATAACATAAGTAATTCAGCTTATAAAAAAGATTATTGTGCAATAAAATGTTAAAACTTCAATTTATTTTTGCTTTTTTGGAATAATTGTTGTTACATTTGAATTGTATCCAAATAACTACTAAACTTTTTGCCTATACAAAACATTACTTTTTAAAATTTATAAATCCAAAGCTGAAATTAATTTTCTGCGCCTAAAAAGTAATGATCATGGAAAAAGTAACAATCTCTGACGCTGTATTAGTAAGCAATTACATTAAAGGACAAGAGTCTGCACTAGAAGTATTAATCACAAGACACAAACAACGTATATATAGTTTTATCTATTCTAAAGTGTTTGATCGTGATATTGCCGAAGATATTTTTCAAGATACGTTTATAAAAGTTATAAAAACGCTTAAAAGAGGCAAATATAACGAAGAAGGTAAGTTTTTACCATGGGTTATGCGTATTGCGCATAATTTGGTAATTGATCATTTTAGAAAAAATAATCGTATGCCTAAATTTGATAACTCTGGTGATTTTAATATTTTTTCTGTAATTAGTGATAATGCTTTAAATGCAGAAAAAAGTATTATTAAAGGTCAAGTAGAAGCAGATGTTAGACGATTAATAGACGAGTTGCCAGAAGATCAAAAAGAAGTTTTAATGATGCGTATGTACAACGACATGAGTTTTAAAGAAATCTCTGAACGTACAGGAGTTAGCATTAACACTGCTTTAGGACGTATGAGATATGCTTTAATTAATATGAGAAAAGTGATCGAAAAGCATAATATTGTTTTAACAAATTAACACATACAATAAAGTAAAAGTTTGCTCGTTATTTAAAGGTAACTAACTTTAAAACGCATATTAATGGCAAAACTTTACTCTAAGAAACCTAAAACAGATTTAAAATTGAACCCAAAAGATGAAACAGTAAGTTTTATTCTTAATTACTCTAAGGCTTTACGTGTTATAAATTATAAAAGCATGAAGTTTGAAACGCTTCAAAACTAATTAAAAACGTCCTAAATTTTTAGGACGTTTTTTTATAGTATTCTTTTAAAACAGTAGCTCTTCCAATAGTTTTTGTAATAACATCTTTGTTTAAATCCCAACCGCGAGCAGGAGAATATTCGCGACCATACCAAATGATTTGAAGGTGTAAATCATTCCATAATTCTTCAGGAAATAAACGTTTTGCATCTTTTTCGGTTTGAGCAACACTTTTTCCGTTAGATAAATTCCAGCGATACATTAAACGATGTATGTGCGTATCTACAGGAAAAGCAGGTACACCAAAAGCTTGACTCATTACTACACTAGCAGTTTTGTGTCCTACAGCTGGTAAGGCTTCTAAAGCCTCAAAAGATTGCGGAACTTCACCATTGTGTTCTTCTATCAAAATTTTTGATAAACCGTAAATGCCTTTACTTTTCATTGGAGACAAGCCACAAGGTTTAATAATTTCTTTTATGTCTTCTACAGATAATTTAATCATATCATAAGGATTATCTGCTTCTGCAAATAATAACGGTGTTATTTGATTAACTCTAACATCTGTACATTGTGCCGATAATAAAACCGCAACTAAAAGCGTATATGGATCTTTATGGTCTAACGGAATTGGAATTTCTGGATATAACTTATTTAACGTATTTATAACAAAATGTACCTTTTCTTGCTTAGTCATTAATTCGTATTTTTGAATAGAATCAAAATTACAACTATGAATACATTAAAACAAGGTGATAAAGTCCCAAATTTTTCAGTAAAAGATCAAGATGGAAATTTAGTAGCTTTAAAAGATTATAAAGGAAAAAAATTAATTGTGTTTTTTTACCCAAAAGCAAGTACACCTGGTTGCACTGCAGAAGCGTGTAACTTAAGAGATAATTATAAAGTCTTACAGGATAAAGGTTTTGAGATTTTAGGTGTTAGTGCAGATTCTGAAAAGAGACAAACTAATTTTAAGAATAAATATGAGTTTCCGTTTCCACTTTTAGCAGACGAGGACAAAGATGTAATTAACGCATTTGGTGTTTGGGGAACAAAAAAGTTTATGGGAAAGGTTTATGATGGTATACATCGTAAAACGTTTTTAATAGATGAAAATGGAGTAGTAGCGCATGTTATTGACAAAGTAAAAACAAAAGATCATGCAGCTCAAATTTTAGAAATAATTGAGTAATAATAAAAAAAAGGAGCTTTAAGCTCCTTTTTTTTTATTTTGTATGTGCTTCTTCAGTCTCGCAACCAAAAAGGCTTTGTTCCATTATTAATTTAGAAACACCTTCTGGTAGCATAGTTTGCCAACCATCTTCACCGTTAGCAATCATTTTTAATACTTTTCTAGAAAAGACACTTAGTGTAGATTTATCGTAATCTGTTATATCTACAACTTTACCATTATATTTAAAGAACTTGTAAAGCTCTTTCATTCTTGGATGAACTTTTAAGGTGTCGCTTGTAGTAATTGTTCCGTCTTCGTTTTCCATTGGGTAAAGATATACGCGTAAATCTTTAAAGAATAATTTACCAAACGCTTCAAGAATGCCTCCACTAAGATGACGATAGTATTTTTCATCAAAAATATCTACTAAATTATTTACTCCCATTGCTAATCCCATACGGTTTTTAGTGTATTGAGAGAAATATTCTACTAGCTTATAATACTCTTGGAAATTAGATATAAGTACTGTTTGACCTAATGAACAAAGTAGTCTTGCGCGATCCATAAAATCTTGTTCGTCTATTTCTCCTTCAGCTCTTAAATTAGATAGTGTAATTTCAAAAATTACTTGTGTTTTATCCTTATCAACCTTGTTTTCTTTAACAAACATGTCTAATGATTTTTGATACATATCCATGTTTACTTTAGTAACAGGTCTAAAACTTCCTCTTAATGCTAAAATGTTCTTTTTGTAAAGTACACGAGCTGGTAGTACGTTGTTTCCGTCTGGTGCAAACATTACTGCGTCTGTCATTCCGTTTTTAACTAACTGTAAGCTCATTAAACGGTTATCTACATCTTTAAATACTGGACCAGAGAAGTTTATAGTGTCAATCTCTAATTGGTCTTTGTCTAAGTGATCGTATAAATATCTAAGTAGTTTTTTAGGTTCGTTATACTTGTAAAAAGCACCATATATAAGGTTTGTACCTAAAATACCTAAGGTTTCTTGTTGTAATCTTGCGTCGTTTTCTTTAAATCGAATGTGAAGTATAATTTCATTTACTTCTTTGTCTTCAGGATTTATTTGGTATTTAATTCCTACCCAACCGTGACCTTTGTATTTTTTTGCGAAGTCTATTGTTGCAACAGTATTTGCAAAACTAAAAAACATACGATTTGGGTTATCGTCTCTAGAGATACGCTCTTCTATAAGCTTGTATTCATGAGCTAGCATTTTTCTTAATCTAGCTTCTGTTACGTAACGTCTATCATCTTCTATACCATAGATGGCATCACTAAAATTTTTATCGTAAGCAGACATTGCTTTTGCGATAGTACCAGAAGCGCCACCAGCTCTAAAAAAATGTCTAACGGTTTCTTGTCCTGCGCCAATTTCGGCAAAAGTTCCGTAGATATTTTCGTTCAAGTTGATACGTAATGCTTTATCTTTTAAAGAAGGAATATTTTCAAATTTTTTATCTCCTTTCAGCGTAATTTCCATAAAAAAATACCAATAGTGTTAAGTAGTACAAAGGTACCAAATAACTAGAGCAAACAAAAAAAATAACTTATTTTTGTTGTTAAATAGTCGTCATTTTGAAAATAACTTTTTTAGGTACTGGTACTTCGCAAGGAATTCCTATTATTGGAAGTGATCATCCGGTTTGTTTAAGCAAAAATCCTAAGGATAAAAGGTTGCGAGTTTCTGTTTTAATTCAATGGGATAATTATAGTTATGTTATAGATTGTGGTCCAGATTTTAGGCAACAAATGTTAAGAGCAGATGTAAAATCTATAGATGGTATTTTATTTACCCATGAGCATGCAGATCATACTGCTGGATTAGACGATATTAGACCGTTTTTTTTTAGACAAGGTGATATACCTATTTATGCACATAAAAGAGTTGTAGGCCAATTAAAGCAACGATTTGCTTATATTTTTGAAACAGAAAATAAATATCCTGGCGCGCCAAACTTAGAAGTTAATTTGGTGCAAAACCAATCTTTTAAACTTAAAAATTTGGAGGTGATTCCTATAGAAGTTTACCATCATAAATTACAAGTTTTTGGGTATAGATTTAATAATTTTGCTTATCTAACAGATGTTAAAACCATACCAGATGCAGAATTGGAAAAATTGAAAAATCTTGATGTCTTGGTAATTAATGCATTAAGAGAACAACCTCATATTTCTCATTTAAATTTAGAAGAAGCTTTGCAAATAGTATCTATATTGCAACCTAAAAAGACATATTTTACTCATATAAGTCATTTGTTAGGTTTTCATGACGAAGTAGAGCAGAATTTACCCGAAAATGTTTTTTTAGCATACGACCAATTACAAATCACTATATAATTTAGTTTTAAGATGAAGAATAGAATATTTATGTACCTTTTTATTTTTGCTTTACTTGTTGTTTTATTTCAATTTGTAAATACAAAAAACTATGTAAAAGCAAATGATCAAAAAATTGAAAGTTTGTCTATTGCTAATGCAAAAATGAAAGATTCTCTTGCTTTGATGTACAATAAAATTAATGATTTATCGATGTTTGATTTTAATTATAATCAAGAAGCAAAAGATTATTATTACGACAGACAAATAGATACCGATAAGTTAATTCCTTTAATCGAAAATGAATTATATGCGTTAAGTGATGTAGAAGGAGACGAACATCCTTTAATACCATTTGCTGCTTCTGAAGGTAAAAAAATGCAATTTAATTCTATAAAAGTATTAAATCATAAATGGATTATAGCCGATTTTTCTGATGGTATTTTTTGGGGTGAATTGCTTATCAAATACGAAATATCACCAGAAAAACAGCTTACTTTTAAAGTTTTAGATTACTTGTTGTATACTAATTAGTATGTAGCTTCAACCAATCTCTAAATTCATAAAAATTTTGTGGTGCAACTCCATGACCTACAGGAAATTCGCTGTATTTAAAGTTGATATCTAATGTTTTTAAAAAAGGCGACGTTTGTCTTGCCCAATCTATTGGAATTACTTGATCTACGCTTCCATGCGAGCAATAAAAGTTTAAATGAGTGTAATGGTCTTTGGGTAAAACAGTGAATAAATCTGTGTTAATATAACCGCTTAAAGCTACGATATTCTTTACTTTTTCTGGATAAGTAAACGCTACCGAATAGCTTAAAATAGCACCTTGACTAAATCCTAACAAGGTAACATTGTCCTTATCTGCATTGTATTTATTTATAATTTGATCTATAAATTGAGAAATTAAATCTCTAGATTGGATAGCCTGTTCGTTATCACTCCATTTACCTTTTTCTGCATCAAAATTTATAGCATACCAAGCATTACCAAAAGGCTGCATTGGGTAAGGCGCTTTAGCAGAAACGATTAAAAATTCCTCAGGTAACTCTGTTGCAAAGCTAAATAAGTCATTCTCGTCACTACCATATCCATGAAACAATAATAATAATGGCGCGTTTTCTTTATTAGAAGAAGGTCTTACAATATATTCTAAATTTAATTCTGTCATGTTATTTTCCTATTGATGAAAAAATCTTTTGAAAAAATGCACCGACTAATGGTACAGTTTGCATTTTACCATTTATTGCGCTAATTATACCATAAAAAAATAGTAATCCCATACCAACCCAAAATGCAGTAGAAATTTGCCAATTATCAAACTGACTAATAAAATATCCAATTATCATATACATTAAGCATAATCCTAAACCTTGTCGGTTGTGAAATGCAATAAATTGGCTTTTCTTTTCATTATTCATAATAATTGCAATAACACTACCAATTATTGTTAGATAACTAACTACAGCTAATGTTTTATTTTCTTCTTGAGGATTATTAGTCATTGATTATTAATTTTTTATTAGCGTATACACCATAACTTTTACCTTTTAAATGTTGTCCTAAAAACGCACTATTTTTAGAGGTTGAAATTATATTTTTCTTAGTAAATGTGTATTCAATGTTAGGGTTAAATAGACTTAAATTAGCAGCGTTACCAACTTTAATAGATTGGTTTTCTAGATTAAATAAAGATCTGCCTTTTGTTAATAAAGTAATTGTTTCTTGTGTATTTAAAATTGAATTTAAAGCTCCAAATGCACTTTCTAAACCAATGGTACCATAAGTAGCGTGATCAAACTCTACTTTTTTATCTTCTATTGTTTGTGGATTGTGATCTGAAGTTACAAAATCTACAGTTCCATCTTTTAATCCATCTATTAAAGCATCAATATCTTCTTTAATTCTTAAAGGTGGATTAACTTTAAATCTGGTATCAAAATCTTCAAGAAGACAATCTTCTAAAAGTAAATTGTGTATTGCGACACTACACGTTACTTTAAGTTGTTTTTGTTTTGCTTCTCTAATTAATCTTACAGATTCTTTAGTAGATATAGTTGGAATATGCAATTTACCGCCAGTATATTCTAGTATAAATAAATCTCTTGCTACTTGAAGTGCTTCAGCTAAATTAGGACTTCCTTTTAAACCTAATCTGGTGCTTGTTTCTTCTTCATTTACAATGCCTTTACCTGCAATTTTTTCTTCTAAAGGAAAAGAGTATACTAAGCCATCAAAATTACTTGCATATTGCAAAGCAATTTTAAGAAGATTAGGATTTTTAATTGGTTTTTTATAATCGTAAAATGCAATTGCACCAGCATTTTGCATATCGTAAAGCTCAGCTAAATCAATACTTTCACTTAGTTTTGTTAATGCGCCAATTGGCAATAGATTTACAGCATTATCTTGCGATTTATTTACTAAAAATGAAATATCTGCACTAGTATCTGCTACTGGATTTGTATTGCTTTGTAAAGCTATTGTTGTAAAACCTGAAAGCGCCGCAGTTTTAAGTCCGTTTTGTATGGTTTCTCTGTCTTCAAAACCTGGTTCGCCAAAACATACGCTAGTATCTGTCCAACCTTGAGATAGATGTAAGTTTTCTAAAACAATTTCTTTGTAATTATTGGTGTTTGCGATAGATGTTTTGATAGCAGTAATTGTTCCATCTTCTATTAGAACATCTACGGTTTGGTTATGATGCTCGCTGGAAGCATCTATGATAGTTGCAGATTTAATTAAGATATTCATTTAAAATATTTTAAGATAAGCATTTCGATTATTAAAAATACTAAAGCTAAAATTACAAACCATTTCCATAATTCGTTAACTTTTGTTTCGTTTTTTATTGTGTTAAAGGCTTGTTCTATAGTATTTGATATGTTTGAATTTGAATTGTTCTTTAAATTTAAATAGGTAAGATTACTTTCATTTCTATCATAATTATAACTTACCAAATCTAGAATTTCAGTGTTATTTTTTACTTGATAATTACCTGCTATTTCTGGTAAATCTGTAGTAGTAATAGATACTTTGTTATTAAAATAGCGTTGTTGCGGGATAAAAGATTGATTGTTGTTTTCAATTTTTAAAACCGCATCTTTGTTTAAATTAACAGCTACATCAAAAGTATTTAATTGTCCAATTGTATAATATAAATTGCTTGTGTTTAAACTTTGTTTTGCAATATTATAAAAGGTTGGTACAATTAAATTTATGTTTTTAAAATTAGAATTGTCTTTATTTAAAGGTGCGTTAAAAATAAACAGATTCTCTTTTTGAGACAGAAAAGATTGTCCGTTTTCAAATTGTAATATTTTAAGATTAGAATTGTTTTGGTGTTTAAAATAGACGTTTACTTTTGGGTACTGAAAATTTGTAACTTGTTTTTCAAAAACACCATCAGAGTAAATAGGATGCGCATAATTTATCGAAGTAATTCTCTTTTCCTGCTTATTTAAAGTATTAAAAGTTGAGGCATTAAAGCGCTGTAAAAATGAGTTATAATCAGCAATATTCCCATTATTAGATGGAATAAACACAACTATTTTTCCTTTATCGGTAAAATCTTTTAGCGCTGTAATTAGAGTAGAAGGTAGGCTTTCTAATTCATTTAAAATTATTAATTGCTGATTATCAAAAAGCGCGTAATCTAAGTTGTTTGTTGTTAAAGTCGAGAAATTAAATTCGTCTTCCGTAAATATTCCTTTTAAATATTTTGTATCTGTTCCAACAGCTAATACATTAATTTTAGTAGGTTTTGTAATTGAAAAATAAAGTGTATTATCAAACGCTAAGTTAGCATC
Organism: Mesoflavibacter profundi; assembly: GCF_014764305.1. Classification (NCBI taxonomy): domain Bacteria; kingdom Pseudomonadati; phylum Bacteroidota; class Flavobacteriia; order Flavobacteriales; family Flavobacteriaceae; genus Mesoflavibacter; species Mesoflavibacter profundi. The sequence continues at coordinate 2,877,830 of NZ_CP061703.1, read as the reverse complement.
TTCGATAGTTATTTTACCTTCAATAGTTTTATTAGTAGGTAAAGTAAATACAGCGTTATTTGTTGAGTTTAAATCAACTGAAATTTTAGAAATCAACGTCTCATTATCATATAAAGATACAGGAATAACTTCGGCAGTTTTAGAGTTGTTTTTTACTACAGCTGTTAGTTGGATATTGTTAGCAGTTCTTTTAGAGATAAATAAGCTATCTATTAATGTATTTGACTTATTTACAGGCTTTAAAACAACTTTATTTAAACTTATAATCGAATCTTTTAAAACTGGAAATTCTGTTCCTTTATTCTGAAAATCTGATATAAAAACTAAATGTTTTAATGTATTTTCTTGCTTAGTAAATAACTGAGAAGATTTTAATAAAGCCGTTTTATATTCTAATTGATTAGATGAATAATCTAATTCTAAAAGGTCGTTTTTAATAGCCTTTATTGTAGTGTTTTTATACGTCGAAGTATTTGTTATTAACGAGAAATTTTGATCATCTTCAATAGTATTTAAAAGGTCGTTTACAGCACGTTTTAATAAAGCGCCATGTTCTCCTTTAGCTTGCATACTAAAAGAATTGTCTAAATAAATTATGGTTTCTTCTTTAACTTTAAACGCATTAGTTTTAGAAAAAAATGGTTGCGCAAAAGCAATAATAATAGCACTTAAAATTAAAAGTCTAGTTAGTAATGTTAACCACTTTTTAATTTTAGCACTTTTTCTAGTTTGTAATTGTACTCGTTTTAATAACGCAACGTTTGTAAAATATTCAGTTTTAAATTTTCTAAGCTGAAAAAGATGAACTATAATAGGAATAAGCAGTAAGAAAAGCGCGTAAAGAAGTTCTGGATTTTTAAACTGCATATTTGTTTTAAAGTTTGTCAAAGATAATAATACAGCAATTAAAATCCACTATTCTAAATTAACATTTTAACAAAATCTTAAACTTTGTAATTGTAACAAATTTTACATTTACACGTCTTGTTTACAAGACCATTAACAAATAACATCAAACAATGAAAAAACTATTATTTTCTACACTAGCAACTGGTTTATTATTAGTTGGTTGTGGTGGATCTAAAACAACAACTACACCTTTAGCAACGCAAACAGCTATAGAAACGTCTATAGACTTATCTAAAGTAAAAGACGATAAAGTACCAGTTACAATTAATCCTGGTCGTTTTACTACAGAAACAGTAACATACAGATTACCAAGAGTTGTTCAAGGAACATATTCAGTAAGTGATTTTGGTAAATATATAGACAGTTTTAAAGCCTTTAACTATAAAGGTGAAGAGTTAACTACAAGTAAAATAGATACTAATACTTGGACTATTGCAGACGCAACAAACTTAGATTATATCACATATTACGTAAATGATACTTTTGATCAAGAAGTTTCTGGCGGAATTGGTGGCGAACAACCATTTTCTCCTGCAGGAACAAATATAGAGCCAACAAATTACGTATTAAACCTTCATGGTTTTATAGGGTATTTTGATAGCTTAAAAAACAATCAATATAAATTAGACGTCACTGCGCCAGCAACTTTTAAGCGTACGTCTGCATTACAAGAAACATCAAAAAAATCCAGCGAAGACGGAAGTTTAATCACATCAAGCTACTTTGCACCAAGATATTTTGATATTACAGATAACCCAATGTTTTATGGAGAATTAGATGTAGAAGAATTTCAAGTAGGTGATATCAAAATCGTATTAAGTGTTTATTCACCTAATAAAGTACATACTGCAGCAAAAATTAAAGGTGTTGTAGAAACAATGATGAAAGCCCAAAAAACATATTTAGGTGATATTAATAGTACACCAAGATATGATATCTATTTATACTTATCTGATGGAACAGAAGGTTCGCCAAAAGGTTTCGGAGCTTTAGAGCATCACACATCTACAGTTGTTGTATTACAAGAAGATATGCCTTTTGAAGCATTAGCCGAAAGTATGACAGACGTTGTTTCTCATGAGTTTTTTCATATTGTAACGCCATTAAGTGTACATTCAGAAGACGTGCATTATTTTGATTACAATCAACCAACATTTTCTAAGCATTTATGGATGTATGAAGGTGTAACAGAATATTTTGCAACCTTATTTCAAGTAGATCAAGGATTAGTAGATAATGATGAGTTTTACGGTGATATTTTACAAAAAATTCAAACCGCAAAAAACATGAACGACTCAATGAGTTTTACTGAAATGAGTGAAAATGTTTTAGACGAACCATATGCGCCACAATACTATAATGTATACATGAAAGGTGCTTTAATAGGAATGTGTATTGATATTATCATGAGAGAAGAAAGCAACGGTCAACGTGGTATTTTATCTTTAATGAAAGAATTATCTAACAAATACGGTAAAAACAAACCATTTGAAGACGATAAAATTATAGATGAAATTATAGCAATGACGTATCCAAGCGTTGGCGAATTTTTAAACACTCATGTTGTTGGTGGTACTCCAATAGATTATAACATTTACTTTAATAAAGTAGGTTTAATGATGTCTGAAGGAAAAGTAGCTACTAATTACATCCAAAATGGTGCACAATTAATTTTTGAACCAAATAGAGAAACTATGAAACTTCCATTTTCTGAAGCTGTAAAAAACAACAGTTTTTGGGCAGAAAATGGTGTGCAACCAGGTGATGTTTTAAAAACGGTTAATGGTGAAGCATTTTCATTCTTATCGGCTCAAAAAATACTTACAGATATGTATATGTGGCAACCTGGAAAAGAGGTAGAAGTAGTTATTGATAGAAACGGAACAGAATATACTATTAAAACCAAATTAACTCAATCTTACACAACAGGAGAAAAGCTAACAGAAAATCCTAACGCAACTACTAAACAAGTAGAAGTTAGAAAAGCTTGGTTAAAAGGATAAAACTGAAATTCCGGTGTAATGCACCGGAATTTTTTATTTTACTTTGGCACGATTAGTGAAATTAATTATCTGATTTTAAACAAAATCGCTATAAAAATATTATATTTAATAGTCAAAACATTTAAACAATGAAACATTTAATCCTATTTGTATGTGCGTTATTTTTAACGACATCTGCAGTTTTAGCTCAAGATAATTCTAAGCTAGAAGATGCCAATTATGTAATTTTATTAAACGAACAAGTATTTCATTATACTAAAGATGGTGTAACCTTATTAAAAGAAGATCTTAAACTTAATAATGATACTGTTGTTAAAACAGATGGAACTTATACAACTAAAGAAGGAAAAACATTGCAACTTAAAGATGGAGAATGTTTAGGGATGAGTGGTAAACTTTACAAAGATCAAGCTACATTAACCAAAAAGCTTAAAAAAGAACTGCGTTAGTTTTGTTCTTAAATAACATAAAAAAGCCTAATCAATTGATTAGGCTTTTTTATTATTTTAAAACGCTAAAAGTAAACGTTGTTCCCAATCCAGAAGTAGAACTAATTTTTACTTCTCCGCCAAGTTTTTCAACTAACGTTTTAACGGTATATAAACCAATTCCTGTTCCTTTATTACCGTATTTATCAGCTTCGTGAGCAGTGTTAAATAAATCAAACAATTGATCTTGTTTTTGGGTTTCTATACCAGTACCATTGTCTGTTACACTAAATATATGATGTGTTTTAGACGTGCTATAGTTTATACTTACGTAAGCTTCTTTTTTTGTATTATACTTAAACGCGTTATCAACTAAATTTAGTATTATTTGTGTAATTGCAGATGCATTAATTTCTTCTAGAATAGTATTTTTTTGTAAAATAAATTGCTGATCCGTAAGACTTAAAATATGTTTTATGTTATTAAAAATAGTAGCTAATTCGGTTTTCTTTTTTTTGTCTTGAAGCAAAGCTTCGGCTTTGTAATGTGTTAGAATACCATCTATGTAAGCTCTTAACGTGTCTGCAGATTCTTCTATGTAATCCAAATACTGAAGATCTAATTCTGGATAATTTTCTTTTAATTCGTCTTTAAAAAGTTGGCTTAAAGACGTAATATTTGCAAGTGGTGATTTTAAATCATGCGATACTTTTCCAGCAAAACTATTTAAAGAATTGTGTCTTTCTTCTAATAAATCAAAAGCATTAGAAAGTAAATTATTTTTTAATCGTAATTCAAATAAATTCACGACCTGTTTGGCTAAAATAATTAAAGTGTCTTTTTGCTGTTGCGTTAATTGTCTTGGTACTGTATCGTAAATGCATAAAGTACCTAATGCGTAACCATCTGGATTTATTAATGGTACACCAGCATAAAATGATACGTTATATTCAGAAATTAAAGGGTTATCACAAAACCGATTATCTTTAGTAGCATCTTCTATTATAAATATTGGTTCTTTACTTACAATTGCATGTCCGCAAAAAGAAATTTCTCTAGGCGATTGGTTAAAATCTAATCCATAATGAGATTTTAAAAAGTTTCTTTTGGTATCTAAAAGCGTAATTAATGCAATTGGAGTTTGGCAAATACTAGACGTTAATTTGGTAATATTATCAAAATCTTCTTCTGGTAATGTGTCTAATAAACTATAACTTTTTACCGCTTCTAAACGTTTTTTTTCGTCTTTAGGTATTTGAGGTGTTATCATTAAGATTTGGTATACTTTATTTTTATTTAGTATACGTAAATATAACTTACTGAAGTTTTAATAGTGTTAAAATTTTTCGAAAATTCCTACGCCAAAAAGAGCAAAATCATATTTAACAGGATCTTTAGGATCCAGTTGTCTTAATGCAGTGTCTAATTCTTCTAAAGCTTTCGCATCGTTTTGTTTTCTTTGCAATAAACCTAATTGTCTAGCTATATTACCAGAGTGCACATCTAATGGACAGGATAGGGCAGACATTGGTATGTTTTTCCAAATCCCAAAATCTACACCAGCATTATCTTGTCTTACCATCCAACGTAGAAACATATTTATGCGTTTTGCAGCACTATTTTTTAATGGATCGCTAATATGTTTTTGTGTTCTTGGTAAGTGTTCAATTTCAAAAAAAGTAGACTTAAATTTAGATATACCTAATTGAAGGTTAGAAGAGTAGTTGCTAAAGACTGTTTCTAATCCTTGATGATTTGTATAAATGTGTTTTAAGGCGTTTATAAACGTTTTGCAATCTTGACCATTAAATGTACGATGTACAAAATTATTTAATCGTTCAAGATCGTTAGGTTGGTGATTTAGGACAAAGTCGTAAGGCGATCGATCTAATAAATCCATTAATTTATTAGCATTGTTAATGATGCTTTTTCTGTTTCCCCAAGCAATGGTAGCTGTTAAAAATCCAGCGATTTCTATATCTTCTTTAAGTTGAAATTGATGAGGAATTTGAATAGGATCCGAATCTATAAATTTTGGATTATTATATTGTTCTACTTTTAAGTCTAAAAATTCTTTTAGATGGTTAAAATTATCCAATACTTTTATTTTTTTATTGAAAATTTAAAACTACTTCCTTCTCCAATTTTAGAGTTTACGTTTATATTTCCGCCTAAATTAGAGACTAATTTTTTAACAGTAGATAAGCCAATTCCATGTCCTTTTTGACCAAATCTATCAGTTTCTTCAACAGTAGAAAATAATTTAAAAATTTGCTTTTGTTTTTCTTTAGCAATACCAATACCGTTATCTCTTACTGTAATAAAATCGTATTGAGCATCAGAGGTATCTAATTCTATATCTATTACAGTTTCTGGCTTATCATTATATTTTAAACTATTGGTAATAAGATTTAATAAGATAAGCTCTAGCGCAGCACGATTGGTGTGAATATCGTAATCTTTTTCTGGTAAATTTATAGAACAATCTACTTTAATATTTAAAATATCTATAACTTCTTCTAATAGTTGGTTAAATGAAAAATGCTCTGCAGATTTCTTGCCCATTGCACTATTTTCATAATAGCTTAATAAATTATTAATGTAATTGCTTAAAGATAGAGAAGCACTTTTTATATTTTTTAAATAGTCTAATCCTTGATTATCTATATCTTTTTTGTATTTAGACCTTAAAATATCTGTAGTTAAAATCATGTTTGCTAAAGGCATTTTCATATCATGTGCAACTTGAGATGCAAATCCTTTAAGCATTTTATTTTTCTTAGTTAATTTTCGTTTTGTTTGTCTTAATTTGACATTACTTTTATTTAACTCGATTAATTTGACAACTTGTTTAGCTAATAGTTTTAAAGCGTCTTTTTGTTGCTCGTTTAAGCTATTAGGTTTGTTGTCTATAACACATAAGGTTCCTAATTTATGATCGTTTTTATCTACAAGACAAACACCAGCATAAAAAACTACTGAGTCTTTTCCGTTTTTAGTGTAAGGATGATTTATAAAACGCAAATCTTTTTTAGTGTCTTCAACAATATAGATATCGTCATCACTTGCTACTGCATAACTACAAAACGATAAATTTCTATCAGATGTGCAAATTTGCATGCCTTTAGCAGATTTAAACCAAACTTCATCTTCTTCTACTATTGAAATTAAAGACGCAGGAATATTGGTTAAAGAAGACGCAAGCTCTGTAATATTATTAAAATCAACATCGTTTTGATGCCTATCTAGCTTGTAACTTTTTACAGCTAAAAGTCGTTCTGCTTCGTTTTTAGGAATAGTATTTAGCTGCATAGTATAAGATCATGTATTGTTTAACTAAGGTAATCAAAATTTAAACAGATACAACAAAAATGTTAAAATTAAATAATATTTCCGTCAACCATGGTTAGTTTTCTATCGGCTAGATTGGCTAATTCTTCGTTATGTGTCACGATTACAAAGGTTTGACCAAATTGATCTCTTAATTTAAAAAATAAATTATGAAGATTTTCTGCGCTTTCGCTATCTAAATTTCCAGAAGGTTCGTCTGCAAAGATTAACTCTGGATTGTTTACTAATGCTCTTGCAACAGCAACGCGTTGTTGTTCTCCGCCAGAAAGCTCGTTAGGTTTATGATTATATCTGTGTGATAAACCTAAGAAGTCTAATAATTCTTTTGCGCGTTTTTCGGTTTCATTTTTATTAGTCCCTTTTATAAAAGCAGGAATACAAACGTTTTCTAATGCAGTAAATTCTGGTAATAATTGATGAAATTGAAAAATAAACCCAATATGGTTGTTTCTAAATTTAGCTAATTGTTTTTCTGATAAAGATGTTATGTTTACATCGTTAATAATTAACTGTGTATCCTTGTTTGTATCTATAAAATCTAAAGTACCAAGTATTTGCAATAAGGTTGTTTTTCCTGCACCAGATGCACCAACAATAGAGACTATTTCACCCTTTTTTATATCTACATTAACACCTTTTAATACATGTAAATCGTTGTAATATTTATGTATATTTTTTGCTTTTATCATAACCAAATAAGAAAGTTGAAAATTACTACAATATTAGTACTTAAACAACATTATATGGTTTTGCTTTTAAAAACCTTTTTTAAGTCGTTGTAATCTATAAAATAGACCATTCTTAAAGAAAATGTATTACGTTGTTTTTCTTTAAATAATTCTTCTAAAGTTTCTAAATAAGAGGCTTCTGAGTTAGAATTTTGATTAAAAATTTGATTTCTATATAAAGCTGTTAATTGGCTACCAGGCGCAAATTGCCATGTGTAACTTAAATCCAAATTCCATGTATTAAAATTTATATCTGGAGAAAAATTAGGATCACTATTAATATTATTTTTAGTATAAACATTAGATGGGTTTAAGTAACCATTGCTATTAAGTACATACATTTGGTTGTCGTAGGTAACCGTACTCATATAATTTCTAAAACTTAATGTTAATGCGTTAAGCGGATTAAAATTATAACTTCCAGAGATGCTTGATATTATTTGTAATCTATCTCTTTGTCCAAAAATTATTCGATCATAAATTTCTTGTCCATTTACAAAACCACGATCTGCTGTATAGTTGTCATACTCTAAGCCTAAAAGCAATAAAAACTTATCATTAAATTTAAATCTTGGATTTATACCAAACCAATAGTTGTTAAAATTAGATCTTTCGTCATCAAAAAACCTACCGTAACCAACATTTGCATCTAATGCAAAAAAGTTGTTGTAATTACTAGAAATCCAAATGTTAGATTGTGCATAATTTTTGGTTATAAAATAGCTGTCAAACCCATTTCTTGGTTCAAAATAGTCGTATTGTTTGCCAATATTCCAATTAGAGTTTATTCCAAATGTATGTAGTTTTTTATTTGTTGCATTAAAATTAAAACCTACGTTTTTACCTGTATATGTACTTGGATTTGCTAAACGGTTGTAATTAAACCAAGTCCCAATATACATATTATTAAAGCGCTTTGTAGGTTCAAAAATACGGTAGCTTGCATCTGCACTAAAATTACTGTAATTATTTCTAAATAAAATACCAAGATCGTTAGGATCGTAATTTTTATCTGCATAATTATAATCTAAAGACACTCGGTATTTTCCGCTAATTTTACCAATACCAGCTTCTAATGCGTATCCATTTTCTTTAAAAGCAACATCGTTAAATGTGCTCATCTTGGCATTAGTATATACGCCAACTGTATTTTTTTTGTTTACCAAATTGGTTAAAAATCCTGTGACATTAGCGTCTCTAAAATCACCGTTTCTAGTCACATTAGTGTTGATTAAAGTCACAGATGAATTTTTATTGAATTGTTGATCCAATACCATTATATTATAATTAGCTAATGGTTCTACAAGTGCTTCGCGTCTAGTATTATTGTTGTTATTTTCTATATCTACATAAGTTTTTTCGGTAATAGCATTAAAAAAACCTATTCCAAGTCCATTTTTTGTACGTCCAGATACTTTAATAGCATTAAGAAGCTGAACTTTCTCAGGGAATTCTACTACAGATTCATCTTCATCTAAATCCGGAAATCTGCTTGGTCTATCACCAATTCGTCTAGAATAAAACAAATTACCTTTACTAAATAAATCTATACCTTCTGTAAAAAATTGACGACGTTCAGAAAACTGTTGTTCAAAAGGACCAAGATTCAATATTACATTATCAAAACCAGCTTGGCTAAAATCTGGAATTAATGTGGCGTCTAACGTAATATTTTCGGTAATACCATACTTTAAATCCATTCCTGCAGCAAAATCGGTTTCGGTTTCGTTATCATATGTACTAACTAATGCAGATGCATATGGGAAAAAACTTAAACGTGTTGGTGGTTTTAATTGTTTTAAGCCTTTTAATTCGGCATGATATAATCCAATATTTCCTTTGGTTGGATCTACAGGATTCCACGTCATTTGCTCTCTAGTTTTTCTAAAATGTCTATGAAATTGTATGCCCCAAGTTGGATTGTCTTGTTGGGTAAAACGTAAGGCTCTATACGGTATTTTAACTTCTACAATCCAACCATCGTTTTGCATTTTTACACTACTTTCCCAAACAGCATTCCAGCCAAAATCTTCACCATTATTTGGGCTTTCTACAGCATCTGCTTGCGTACCAGAGCTAAATACAAAAAATTCGGTGTTGTTTTGTGCATCATTATTTGGATTAAAGATAATGCCAAAAAAATCTGATTGTCCAAAATTATCGCGTTGTGTAAATTGTGTCATGATATCTTCTGGATTGTCGTAACAATATGCAGCAACATAAATTCCAGAATCATCATAAGTCATCATCACTTTGGTTTTCTTATCATTTGCTGGTAAATCGCCTAAATTAGGTCTAAACTCGGTAAAATTTGTTGCAATTTGAGCATCTTTCCATGCAATATCATCTAATGTACCATCAATTTTGGGAGCAATTTCTGTTCTTTTTATTGTATATGTTTTTTTATCTTGACTATAAGAAAAGACTAAAAGAAATATAGAAAATAGCGAAGTGAATAAAAGTTTCATTTTTGATGTTTTATTGTGGTTTTCTCAATAAAGACAATTGTAATTTAATAATGTTACAGTTTGACGGTACAAAACTATAGTTACCATTAAAAAATTCTCATAATAAATCGTTAAAACTAGCTTTAAAAAGACAATAAAAACCTTGTGGTTACTAATAAAGTAGTATTTTTATTACGAGAATATAAATTATTGAAAATGCCATATAAAAAATTTGAAGAATACAATATGCAAGTTACCGATGATGTAAAAGAAAGGTACAAAAGCATAATTGAAGAGTTAGGCGAAAATACAGAACGTGATGGCTTGTTAAAAACACCAGAACGCGCAGCAAAAGCGATGCAGTTTTTAACACAAGGTTATCAACAAGATGCTGCCGAAATTTTAAAAGGCGCCATGTTTAAAGAAGATTACAACGATATGGTTATTGTTAAGGATATCGAGTTGTATTCGCTGTGCGAACATCATATCTTACCATTTTTTGGTAAAGCACATATTGCCTACATACCAAACGGACATATTGTCGGGTTAAGTAAATTACCTAGAATTGTGGATGTTTTTGCTAGACGTTTACAAGTGCAAGAACGCTTAACACATCAAATTTTAGATTGTATAAATGATACTTTGAAACCTGAAGGCGTAGCAGTAGTAATAGAAGCAAGTCATATGTGTATGATGATGCGTGGCGTACAAAAACAAAATTCGGTAACCACAACATCTGGATTTAGAGGCGCTTTTCAAAATATCGAAACTCGTACAGAGTTTTTAAATTTGATTAATGCGAATTTGAGTTAGTTTTAAAGTTGAAAGTTGAAGGTTATTTCTATTAACTTATCACTTATCACAACATTCGTATTGCTTTTTCAGTTTTGGAATACTATTTGCTTATAAGTTATTAGAATTCAAAAACCTATAAATGAGTAACACTACAAACAAATACACAAAATTAATCTTAGGACTTTTATTTGATGCGCTTGGTTATGTATCTTTTTTAATTCCTGGAATTGGTGAATTTTCAGATATAATTTGGGCACCAGCATCTGCTTGGTTAATGACAAAATTATATAAAGGAAAAACGGGTAGAGTAGCAGCTGTAATTTCTTTTGTAGAAGAAGCAATACCTGGATTAGATATTATTCCAACATTTACAATAATGTGGCTTTACACTTATGTGTTTTCCAATAAAAAGGAAGAACAAACTATTGAAGTGAAATAGGATTGATTTTATAATCATTACATATAAAAACACCTGGTAAAGTGTTTTTTAAAAAAATAAAATTTTTAAATATTTACTTTTATTTAAATTAATTTAAAAAGTAAAATCCCGCCTATTGCGGGATTTTTTTAAGTGTTTTTTCAGTGTTATTAACAATTATAAGGTATAATTTAAACCAAAACTAATATTACGTCCCATATTAGCAATACCATCTGTTTTTAAGCGTGATAAATGGTTAATGTACACTTTGTCGGTTAAGTTAGTACCTGCAATGCTTATATCTAAAGGATTTTTAAATAATGTAACCGTTGTGCCAATACCAGCGCTTAAAAGGTTATAGCTTGGTGTTGTGGTTTCAAACTGGCTAACATTATTTTGTGCAAACGTAGTACGTAGTTTTACAAATGCATAACTGTTTTTTAAGGTATTGGTATTAAACTCTGCACGTAACGTATTGGTTAAACTGTTAGCAGGTATTAATGGTAAATAATCATTATTATCTTGTTGTCCAGTTACAGTTTCAAAACTAGATTCTAAATGTAACCAATCTAAAGGATGCGGATGTAAGTGTACACCAAACTCGCCACCAAATAAACGCGCATTACTTTGTAAATAATTATATACAGGTGTGTTGTCTATAAAGTTTCCGTTAGGCGCTAAATAGATGTAATTATTAATGTGGTTATAAAAACCGTTGGCAAAGATTTCAAAATGCTCGTTAGTATATTCTAATGCTAAATCGGTTTGAAAGTTTTGCTCATTTTTAAGGTCTATATTTCCTATCTCGTATCTATTTGTTCCGTGGTGTGTACCATCAGACACTAGCTCAGATAAATTTGGTGCTCTAAATCCTGTAGCAAGGTTTAATCGTGCTACAATAGCCTTAGTCACATTAGCTTTGATACCAGCAGCACCATTAAAGCTGTTAAATTGTTTAGTAATAGCGTTGTCTAAATCTATACTTCTGTGATCAAAACGTGCACCTAATTGCACATCAAAAGTTTCAAAATGAATATGTGATGTAGCTAACACACCAACATCATTTGTTGTTGCGTCTGGTATTAATTGTTCTTCGCCATAATTACTGTTGTTTTGAAGCATACCTTGTACACCAACAATAGTTTCAAATTTACCCATAATTGGTAAGTTGTATTTAATGTTGTAGTTAAAGGTTTTTAACTTCATGTGTAGTGCTGGCACTTCGTTTTCGTGGTGTTCATCTTCATCTTCGTCATGGTGTTCTTCACCGTGTTCTTCGTGATGATGGTCTTCAAATTCTTGTCTATCGTTGTAGATATAGCCTAAATTAATATCTAGGCTAGAATTGTCAAAAAACCACGTACTTTTTGAACTTAAAATATGGTTGGTTAAGCTTTGGTAAGGCTCTAAAGGTGTTTTTAAATCAGATTGATTTCCAATTTCCTCAGGAATACCAAGTTTAGAAAGGTTAACATTATATCTAAAATCGGTTTTAAAATTTGTGTTTTGGTAACCTAAACCAGCCTTTAAATCTTGTTCTCTAAAACGTGTATTGGTTACTCTATAATCTTGTGTTTGATAGTCGCTATGTTCTGCTTGACCTAATCTAATTAAGAATTTAAATTGATCTGCAGATGCTTTATGTCCAAAATTAACATTGTAACCATCTGTATTTGTAAAATATCTAGTGTTTATATTAGTTGCAGTGCTATTTGGTTCTGCAAAACGTTCAGGATTTAGATATAAAACGCCACCAAGTGCATCACTACCGTAAAGTAAAGATGCTGGACCTTTTATCACTTCGACGCTTTCTATACCATCATCATTTATACCTAAACCGTGTTCTGCACCAAACTGTTGGTTTTCTAGACGTACACCTTGCGCATAAACTAACACACGATTACTGCTTAAACCTCTAATAACAGGTTTACCAATTCCCATACCAGTTGTTATGCTTTCTACACCAGCAATATTGGTAATTCCGTCAGATAAAGTTACAGCACCTTTTGCTTTTAATGTGCTTATTTTTTCTTGTTCAACCTTCATTACATTATCTTTTTGAAGCTTATGAAATGGCGTTGAAAGAATAACTTCATCCATTTCTATAGCAGAAGGTTTTAGTTGAAATTGAAACGGGCTTGTTGCCGGTAGCGTAATGTTTTCTGAAAAGGCCTCAAAACCAATTACCGAAATGGTTATTTTTTGAACACCAGAAGGTAAATTATTTATAGTGAAGTTTCCGTTGTCATCGGTAGTTGTTCCTTTTTCTAACTGCGGAAAATAAATATTTGCATAAGGAATAGGCTCTGAAGAATCATTAATAGTGATTTGTCCAGATATATTGTTTTGTGCAATTGTTACGGTAGATACCATAGCAATTAGCATAAATAAAAATTGTTTCATTTTTTAGATATGAATTTGTATAAAGTGTTTTAAATAATAAATTGAATGTCGCGAAAGCGAAATTTATAACTGCGTTTATACAAATTGTGGCGGACCACGAAGTACAATACCTAATCGCTGATAAGAGCTAATAAATTGGTATTGAGAAAGGAAAGGTTTATGATTATTTTTAATCTCTATAAGTGTGTAACTAAATACAGAAAATGATAGCGAATTGTTGAGTTTTATCTTATAAAACTCACAATCTAAATCTATTTGGTGTAAGTGATGATCACTAGTTTTTTCTGTACAAACGTCGTGTTTATGGTTTTCAAACACATGCATAGCTTTAACAGTCGCAGGTAATAGTACCGTTACAACTATTATAATCGCTAAGCTTTTTAATAATATGTGTTTAAATGTGTGCATTTATTCGTTTAAAAAACGTCCTAAACCAAAACGTCTGAGCATTTTTTTTTCAAAGTTCCAAAAAAATTGAAACTGACCAAATAACCATCCATAAAATACTAATAATATTTGGTAAAAAATAAGGCCAATAATAATATATAAAACCCAATAAATAAAAGGATTTAAGTTTTCTTTAGTAATTCCTAAAAAAGCAATTAATGGTCTGCCAATAAAAACAGAAGATGATCCGGTTATTGCAAAAACCATAAAAATTCTAATCATTTCCCATTTATAGTTTACTTTCCATTTATTTTCTAATTTTTTAAATAAAAACAAAGTAAATCTCACCAATAATATAGAAATTATAATAGTACTTATAATTTTGATTATTAGTTGATTAGAAAATATTTTAGAAAGTTTATATGCTGAATATATTAAAGCAGAAAGACCAATTACAGGAAAAAGTAACTGCCAATTTTGTTGAATTTCCCAGCGATTTTTAAATTTTTCCATTTCAAAATTTTAGCGCTGCAAAAATACAAAAGACTTTTAATTTACAGGTACTCGTCCTCCTAAAAGATTTTGTTTGTATTTATTTTGAAAATAAATGAAGTAGTTATATAACTTATAATTAACCTCGTAACCATAATCTATGCTTTGTTGATAGTTAATTTGCATTTCGTATAAATTTGGACTAAATCTTTGAGGTTGTAAAACTCTATTATTCCATGCTTGGACATAAAATATATTTTTGTTTTCCAGAAAGGTTTGACTATAAAATCCTTCTGGTCTGGCAATAGAATTAAGATAATTATTAAATCCAGGTTCTATTATAATGATTTCGTAATCAGACTCTTCATTAGATATTTTTATGGTGTCTCCTGTTTGTATATTTACTTGGTCATCTGGTGTAGTAATTTGTTTTTTTGGTCCACAACTGTAAAACAAGATTACTAATAGAAAGGTTAAGGATAAATATTTCATAGCTATTTTTTTATTACTTTAAATTTACAAAATTAAGCTCAAAAAAAAGCCAAACATTACTGTTTGGCTAATTAAAATATTATTACTTAGGTTTATTTTCCAAAGATGCTTCCTAGTAAACCACCAAGTCCACCTTTTTTCTTTGCACTTCCTAAAACCATTCCTGCAACATCATCTACAACACTACCATCACCATCTGCATCTAATATTTTTTCTAAAAAGCTTTGCTCTTCTTTAGCTTCGCTACCACCAAGTAATCCACCAAGTAATCCACCTAAATCGTTAGTTGAACTAACATTGTTTTGTCTTGCTTGTTTACCTAAAACACCCATTAATATTGGAGCAGCAACTTTTAAGATATTACCAACAGATCCAGCATCTAATCCAGCTTTTTGTCCAATGACTTGCTCAACACCTTGCTTTTTTGCACCTAAAACATGACCTAAGATTTTATCACCATCTGTTTTTACAGCATCGTCAACACCACCATTAAATAATCCACCAAGGTTATCTAAAATACTACCATCATGTTTATCCATAATAGCTCCTAATAGTCCTTGAGCACCTTCTGGAGAAGAAGCATTACGCTCCATTGCTTTCATTAATACAGGTAAAGCCATAGTTAAAACGCTTCCTGTTCTGTTTTCATCTGTTCCTGTAGATCCAGAAACACCACTAATTATAGTTTTACCTAAATCTGAATTTAATAAGTCTAAAATACCTGCCATCGTTATAAGTTTTAAAGTTTGTTAAAATTTTGTGAATGTAAATTACAAAAAAAAAGTTCCAACCTATTGTTGGAACTTTAAATATTATAACTTTTTAAATTTTAACGATAAAATGTATGTTTTAATCGTTTAAAAGTAAACTTTTAATCTGATCAGCTAACTCAACACCAATTCTATCTTGCGCTTCGTTAGTTGCTGCACCAGTATGTGGAGTTAAAGATAAACTTGTATTCATTAATAACTGAATTTCTGGTTGTGGCTCTTTTTCAAAAACATCTAAAGCAGCTCTTGCTACTTTGCCGCTTTCAATAGCATTGACTAAAGCGATTTCATCTAAAACGCCACCACGAGCTGCGTTAACAATAATAACACCATCTTTCATGTTATCAAACTCGTCTTTACCAATTACATATTCTTTTTGTGCTGGTACGTGAAGCGTTAAAAAGTCAGATTTTTTAATCACTTCTTCTTTAGATTCAGTTTCTATATTGAAATTTAGTTTTTGACCATCAAAAAACTCTAATTCTAAGTTAGCTTTTTCAATAAAAGGATCAAATGCAATGACTTTCATTCCTGCACCAATCGCTACTTTTGCAGTTGCTTGTCCAATACGACCAAAACCTATAATTCCTAAAGTTTTTCCTTTTAATTCGGTACCTTTAGCATATGCTTTTTT
Organism: Mesoflavibacter profundi; assembly: GCF_014764305.1. Classification (NCBI taxonomy): domain Bacteria; kingdom Pseudomonadati; phylum Bacteroidota; class Flavobacteriia; order Flavobacteriales; family Flavobacteriaceae; genus Mesoflavibacter; species Mesoflavibacter profundi. The sequence continues at coordinate 2,861,573 of NZ_CP061703.1, read as the reverse complement.
TAATGCCTTAAATTTTGTATCTCCTTCTAAAGGCATATCTCTGTTCGCATTGTGTAAAAATCTTGCTAAACCATAAAGGTGAGCAAACACTAGTTCTGCAACAGAATGCGAAGACGCAGCAGGAGTATTTATTACGTGTAATCCTTTTTCTCTTGCGTATTCAACATCAATATTATCCATACCAACGCCGCCACGACCTATTATTTTTAAGGATGAACAAGCATCTATAATGTCTTTTCTTACTTTTGTTGCGCTTCTTACTAAAAGTACAGAGATTTCGTTTTTATTTATATAATCTATTAATTGTTCTTGTGCTACTGTAGTCGTATTTACGTTAAATCCAGCAGCTTCTAAAGCTTCTATACCACTGTTTGATATACCGTCGTTTGCTAATACTTTCATTTTATAATTTTTTATTTCGATGTATCGAAAAATGTTATGCTTTTGTTTCTAATTCACTCATTACTTCAACAAGTACTTTTACACTGTCTAAAGATAATGCATTGTACATACTTGCACGGTAACCGCCAACACTTCTGTGACCGTTAAGACCGTTAATACCTGCTTCTTTCCACATGGTGTCAAAAGTTTCTTTTAAATCGTCGTTTGTTAATGTAAAAGTTGCATTCATAAATGAACGATCTTCTTTAGCTGCAAATCCTTTAAATAAAGGGTTTAAATCTATTTCAGAATAAATTAAACGTGCTTTTTTCTCGTTTTCTTTTTCAATTGCAGCAATTCCGCCTAAATCTTTTAACCATTGTAACGTTAACATACTAGTGTACACAGCAAATACTGGTGGCGTATTAAACATTGAGCTTTTGTCTATATGTACCTTATAGTCTAGCATTGATGGTATTTTACGTGAAACTTTACCTAAAACATCTTCTTTAATTACGACTAAAGTTGTTCCTGCAGGACCCATATTTTTTTGAGCTCCAGCATAAATAATATCAAATTTTGAAAAATCTAATGTTCTTGAAAAAATATCGGAACTCATATCACATACCATTGGTATTGGTGAGTTTGGAAATTCTTTTATTTGTGTTCCAAATATGGTGTTGTTTGATGTACAGTGAAAATAATCGTAATCTTCAGGAATGTCAAATCCTTTTGGTATGTAGTTATAGTTAGCGTCTTTAGATGAAGCTACTTCTACAATATCATCAAATATTCTAGCTTCTTTAATGGCTTTATCACTCCATGTTCCTGTATTTAAATAAGCAGCACGTTTTTCTAACATGTTTTGTGCTACCATTAAAAATTGCATGCTTGCGCCACCTTGTAAAAATAAAGCTTTATAGCCTTTACCTTCTAAACCAAGTAATTCTAGAGCTAAAGATCGTGCTTGCTCCATAATATCTACAAAGGATTTACTTCTGTGGGAGATTTCTATTAATGATAAACCATTGTCAAAATCTAAAACCGCTTGAGAGGCTTTTTGTAATACTTCTTGAGGCAATACGCATGGACCTGCGCTAAAATTGTGTCTTTGCATTTTACTATAATTTATGCATATACACTATATTAATTAAGTGTATATAGTTTGTTAAGCTGTACAAAGGTGCTAATTTATGCTGTAAAAAGTGTTATTAATATGATAATTTATCAACTATATTTTTAACAAAAATTCAATTGTGTTCACGTTATCTGCATAGTCCCAAAGTTGTGGTTTTTGTGTCATACCAAACTTTATATCACTTTTGGTTAATCCTTTAGAAACAACACATTGAATTAAATCTTTATCTATAGTTAGTTTTTGTTGAATTTGTTCTAAACTGTCATAGTATTCATAAAAAACAGTAGCAATTGGCGATGCATAACTTTGGTCTTCTTTAATCATTAAAAAACCATTTTCTAGCATGTCAAATTCGCTCATTAGATAAACTGCTTTATTATAATCGTAGTTGTTAGCGTATTTAGCTTCTTCAATTATAGGATGCCATTTGTACATCGCTTTAAAAAAAGCGTCAAAATTATAGTCTTTTGGTACAAATAATTTAGACACATTACGACAACCTAAACCGTAATATCTAAAAATATCTTCGGATAAGCCGCTTAGTTGTTCTTCTGTTTCATCACCTGTTAAAACAGCAACCGAATTTCTATTTTGTCGAATTATTGAAGGTTTATTTTTAAAATAATACTCAAAATACCTAGCCGTATTGTTGCTACCTGTTGCTATCACAGCATCAAAATCTTGAAGTTTGTCTTCGGTAAACGTTATTTTTCCTTTTAAATCTGGTTTAACATACTCTAAATATTTAGCCAAAAAGGGTAGAAGATGTTTATCGTTAGACGATTGTTTAACTAACACTTCATGTCCAGTGATTATAACGCTTAAAAAGTCATGAAATCCAACTAAAGGAATATTTCCTGCCATTATAATAGCTATCTTTTTTGCTTCAACTTCATTTAAATTATAACCTGATAACCATTGGTTTAAATTGTTTTTTGTCAGTAGATTAGACCAACCTTCTAAAGCAAATAAAATATTATTTTCGGTAAACCAACCGTTGTGTTCTTTAGCTAATTTAATTTGATGTTTAAATCCATCAAAAAACAAATCATTGTTTAAAATATTATCTTTTTTAACAATGCCATTAGTTGTAAATTGACTTAAAAACTCTCCTAACTTTATAAATGCGTCCTTTATAGTGTATTTGTTACTCATTATAATTTGTATAACCGCTTTTTTGGCTTTATTTTTGCACAAAGTTAAGTAAACAAAAACGAAATTACGCTATGGCAATTATTATAACAGACGAATGTATTAACTGCGGAGCTTGCGAGCCTGAATGCCCAAACACTGCGATATACGAAGGTGCTGACGATTGGAGATATAAAGATGGAACAAGTCTAGAAGGGAAATTGGTTTTACCAGATGGTAAAGAGGTAGATGCAGATGAAGCACAAGAGCCATTAAGTGACGAGATTTACTACATTGTTCCAGATAAATGTACAGAATGTAAAGGGTTTCATGAAGAGCCACAATGTGCTGCAGTTTGTCCTGTAGATTGTTGTGTGCCTGATGATGATCATGTAGAAAGTGAAGAAACCTTACTTGGTAAACAAAAATTTATGCATCCTGATGGATAACATAATATTTAGGTATAAAATTAAAATCTCAAGTTAATACTTGGGATTTTTTATTGGATTAATGTGTACATTTGCACTCGTTAAAAATAAAATATAACAATGAAAGCAGGAATTGTAGGCTTACCAAACGTAGGAAAATCGACTTTATTTAATTGTTTGTCTAATGCAAAAGCGCAAAGTGCAAACTTTCCGTTTTGTACTATAGAGCCTAATATTGGTGTGGTAAATGTACCAGATCCAAGATTAGAAAAATTAGAAACTTTAGTAAAACCAGAACGTGTAATTCCTGCAACTGTAGAGATTGTTGATATCGCAGGTTTAGTAAAAGGAGCTAGTAAAGGTGAAGGTTTAGGTAACCAATTTTTAGCAAATATTAGAGAAACAGATGCTATTTTACATGTGTTACGTTGTTTTGATAACGATAATATTGTGCATGTAGATGGTAGTGTTGATCCAATTAGAGATAAAGAAACTATTGATATCGAACTCCAATTAAAAGACTTAGAAACTGTAGAGAAAAAACTTGATAAAGTAAAAAGAGCTGCAAAAACAGGTGATAAAGAGGCGCAAAAAGAAGAAGCCGTATTATTACAAATAAAAGAAGCTTTAGAAGCAGGAACATCTATTAGAGCTTTAGAATTTTCTGCTGAAGACCATAAAGCTTACGTAAAACCATTACAATTTATCACAGAAAAGCCAGTAATGTATGTATGTAATGTAGACGAAGGTAGTGCTGTTTCTGGTAATGAATATGTTGAAAAAGTTCGAGAAAACGTAAAAAATGAAAATGCTGAAGTTTTAGTCCTTGCAGTAGGAACAGAAGCAGATATTAACGAGCTTGAAGATTATGAAGAGCGCCAAATGTTTTTACAAGATATAGGTTTAGAAGAACCAGGATCTGCAAAATTAATTAGAGCAGCTTATAATTTATTAAACCAACAAACCTATTTTACAGCAGGAGTTAAAGAAGTAAGAGCTTGGACTGTTAATGTAGGTGCTACAGCGCCACAAGCAGCAGGAGTAATCCATACCGATTTTGAAAAAGGATTTATTAGAGCAGAAGTTATTGCTTATAATGATTATGTTGAGTTAGGTAGTGAAGCTAAAGTAAAAGAAGCTGGTAAAATGCGAGTTGAAGGTAAAGAATACATCGTAAAAGATGGCGATGTGATGCATTTTAGATTCAATGTGTAATTTAAATTTTTAGATTACTTCGCAATTAAATATTAAGATTTAAAACAAAAAAACGAGATGAATTTTCATCTCGTTTTTTTGTTTAGAAGTGACTGAGTTAAAATGTGAAATACTAGAGAATTTGTGAAAATTCGTGAAATTAGTGTCACCAAAAACTATATTCCTACTTATCAAAATACATTGTTAATTAATTTCGTAGTCTACTATTTCATTTTTTATTGGGTTATGTTATCTTAGCAACTTATCTCACATTTCGCACCTAAATTTTATGTCAGAACAAACTAATTATACCGAAGACAATATACGCTCGTTAGACTGGAAAGAACACATCCGTATGCGACCTGGTATGTATATTGGTAAATTAGGTGATGGATCTTCGCCAGACGACGGTATATACATTCTGCTTAAAGAAGTGTTAGACAACTCGATAGACGAGTTTGTTATGGGCGCAGGAAAAACAATTGAGATTTCCATACAAGGCAATAAAGTTATTGTACGCGATTATGGTCGTGGTATTCCATTAGGAAAAGTTGTAGACGTCGTGTCTAAAATGAATACTGGTGGTAAATACGATTCTAAAGCCTTTAAAAAATCGGTTGGACTTAACGGTGTTGGTACAAAAGCAGTTAACGCTTTATCAACATACTTTAGAGTAGAATCATCACGTGATGGTAAAAGTGCATCTGCCGATTTTGAGCAAGGAAACCTTGTAAATCAAGAGTTTTTAGAAGAAACCTCTAGACGAAAAGGAACAAAAGTCTCATTTGTTCCTGACGAAACTATCTTTAAAAATTACAAGTTTCGTCATGAGTATGTAGCAAAAATGCTTAAAAACTATGTGTACTTAAATCCAGGTTTAACCATAGTTTTTAATGGCGAAAAATATTTTAGCGAAAATGGATTAAAAGATCTTCTTTCAGAAAAAATAAAAGAAGACGATCAACTTTATCCAATAATACACTTACGTGGTGACGATATTGAAGTCGCAATAACGCACAGTAAAACACAGTATAGCGAAGATTACAACAGTTTTGTAAATGGACAAAACACAACGCAAGGAGGAACGCATTTAAACGCTTTTAGAGAAGCTATTGTAAAAACTATCAGAGATTTTTATGGTAAAAATTACGATGCTTCAGATGTTAGAAAGTCTATTGTTTCTGCAATTGCCATAAAGGTAATGGAACCAGTTTTTGAAAGTCAGACTAAAACAAAATTAGGGTCGACAGATATGGGTGGAGATTTACCGACCGTTAGAACTTATGTTAATGATTTTATCAAAACGTACTTAGATAACTTTCTGCATAAAAATACTGAAACAGCCGAAAAGCTTCAACGTAAAATATTACAAGCCGAACGTGAACGTAAAGAGCTTTCTGGTATTAGAAAATTAGCTAAAGATCGTGCTAAAAAGGCAAGTCTTCATAATAAAAAATTACGCGATTGTCGTGTGCATTTTGGTGATACAAAAAACGAAAGAAACCTAGAAACTACATTGTTTATAACTGAGGGAGATTCGGCTTCGGGAAGTATCACAAAATCTAGAGATGTTAATACGCAAGCGGTTTTTAGTTTAAAAGGAAAACCATTAAACAGTTACGGTTTAACCAAAAAAATAGTTTACGAAAACGAAGAGTTTAATCTACTTCAAGCGGCTTTAAATATAGAAGAATCCTTAGAAGATTTACGTTACAATAACATTGTAATTGCAACCGATGCCGATGTAGATGGTATGCATATTAGACTGTTGTTAATTACATTTTTCCTACAGTTTTTCCCTGAAGTAATTAAAAACGGACATCTTTACATCTTACAAACACCATTATTTAGGGTAAGAAACAAAAAAGAAACTATTTATTGTTACAGCGAAGAAGAACGTCGTAACGCTATAGAAAAACTAAAGCCAAAACCAGAAATTACACGATTTAAAGGTTTAGGTGAAATTAGTCCAGACGAATTTAAACATTTCATAGGTGACGATATAAGACTAGATCCAGTAATGCTTGACGATAATATGTCTATAGAAGAATTATTGTCTTTTTACATGGGTAAAAACACACCATCGCGACAAGAGTTTATCATAGATAACTTAAAGGTTGAAATGGATTTAATAGAAGAGAAGTAGGATGAAATATAAAGCTATATTAAATTTATTATTTGTTTTATTCTTATGTTTTAATTGTTCTTCTAGCGATGAAAACGAAGATTCAATTCAAAGTTGTACAAAAACAATAACCCTAACTCAGTTTTATATTCTTGACGGAGCATTTTACAGCTACAACACAGAACAAGAAGTGCCTTGTGATTTTTCAGAGCCAACTGATGCAGAACAAATAGAACCTCAAAAATTAGAAGACTTTAGCTATGATGTAATTCAGTTTGAATACACACAAGACACAGGTAATAATACGTCTAGATTACAATTTGAAATTCAATTAAATAACCTTAGCGACCAACCAGTAGAAGGTATACAAAGAATAACTATTAATTCAGATAATATCCAATTTTCAACTAATTATGGCATAAATTCTTGTACATCAATTGATGCAAATTCAAGTTGTGTTATTACATATGATGTTGAAGAGCCACATTCAACAGGCATATCAAATACTTTTGAATTGATAGATGTAGAATATTATTTAACTATCGAATAATTAAAACTTATATTTAAGTCTAAATAAATAATTTCCTTTAAACAGGAATAACAATATGGCAGAAGAAGAAAACGAAGACTTAACAAACGACCAAAACCAAGACGCTAACGAAACCATTACCAGGATTACTGGTATGTATAAAGAATGGTTTTTAGATTATGCGTCTTATGTTATTTTAGAACGTGCAGTACCAGCAATAGAAGATGGTTTTAAACCAGTGCAACGTCGTATCATGCATTCTATGAAAGACTTAGATGATGGTCGTTACAATAAAGTAGCTAATATTGTTGGTCATACCATGCAATATCATCCGCATGGTGACGCCAGTATTGCAGATGCTATGGTACAGATTGGTCAAAAAGACCTGTTAATTGATACACAAGGTAACTGGGGAAATATCCTTACAGGAGATAGCGCAGCAGCATCACGTTATATTGAAGCACGTCTTTCTAAATTTGCTTTAGATGTAGTTTATAATCCAAAAATTACCGAATGGCAAGCGTCTTACGATGGTAGACGTAAGGAGCCAATCAATTTACCAGTAATGTTTCCGTTATTGTTAGCGCAAGGCGGAGAAGGAATTGCGGTAGGATTGTCAACAAAAATATTACCTCATAATTTTATAGAGCTTATAGATGCGTCTGTCAAGCATCTTCAAGGTAAGCGTTTTACAATTTTACCAGATTTTCCAACTGCAGGTATTGCAGATTGTGGCGATTATAACGATGGTATGCGTGGCGGAAAAGTTCGTGTTCGTGCAAAAATTTCGCAATACGATAAAAACACTTTGGTAATTACCGAAGTACCTTTTGGTACAACAACATCGTCTTTAATAGATTCTATCTTAAAAGCGAACGACAAAGGTAAAATCAAAATCAAAAAAATAGAAGATAATACTGCTGCAGAAGTAGAAATTTTGGTGCATTTACCGTCAGGAATTTCACCAGATAAAACCATAGATGCACTTTACGCATTTACAAATTGCGAAATCTCTATTTCGCCATTAGGCTGTGTGATTGAAGATAACAAACCGTTATTTATAGGTGTTTCTGAAATGTTACGTCGTAGTACAGACAACACGGTTCAGTTATTAAAACAAGAATTAGAAATCAAACTTAACGAGTTTGAAGAGCAGTGGCATTTTGCATCGTTAGAACGTATTTTTATAGAAAACCGTATCTATCGTGATATTGAAGAAGAAGAAACTTGGGAAGGTGTTATCCAAGCGATAGACAAAGGACTTCAACCACATATAAAACATTTAAAACGTGCCATTACAGAAGAAGATATTGTACGTTTAACCGAAATTAGAATTAAACGAATTTCTAAATTTGATATCGATAAAGCGCAACAAAAAATAGATGCTTTAGAAGATCAAATTGCCGAAGTTAAACATCATTTAGCAAATCTAATAGATTATGCAATTGCTTATTTTAAACGCTTAAAAGACACGTATAGTGAAGGTAAAGAGCGTAAAACCGAACTACGTGCTTTTGAAGATGTAGATGCTACAAAAGTGGTGATTAGAAACACAAAACTTTACGTAAATAGAGAAGAAGGTTTTATTGGTACATCGTTAAGAAGAGACGAGTATGTTTGCGATTGTAGTGATATAGACGATATTATTGTATTTACTGCCGAAGGTAAAATGATGGTCACTAAAGTAGATAGCAAAACCTTTATCGGTAAAAATATTATACACGTTGCAGTCTTTAAAAAGAAAGACAAGCGTACTATTTACAATATGATTTATCGCGATGGAAGCAAAGGACCATCGTACATTAAACGTTTTGCAGTTACGTCTATAACAAGAGATAAAGATTACGACTTAACTAATGGAAACAAATCAAGTAAAGTTTGGTATTTTTCTGCAAATCCTAATGGAGAAGCCGAAGTCATTTCGGTATTTTTAAGACAAGTTGGAAGTATTAAAAAACTTAAATGGGATATAGATTTTGCAGACATTTTAATAAAAGGTCGTGCAAGTAAAGGTAATGTGGTTACCAAATACGCCATTAAAAAAATAGAATTAAAAGAAAAAGGTGTATCTACGTTAAAACCGCGTAAAATATGGTTTGACGATACAGTACAGCGTTTAAATGTAGATGGAAGAGGCGAGTTGTTAGGCGAGTTTAGAGGTGAAGATCGATTATTGGTAATCAACCAACGTGGCTATGTAAAAACTATAATTCCAGAAGTTACAGCACATTTTGATGATGATATGATTGTACTGGAAAAATGGATACCTAAAAAGCCAATTTCAGCAATATATTATGATGGTGATAAAGAGCGTTACTACGTAAAACGTTTTTTAATTGAAAACGAAAGCAAAGAAGATTTATTTATATCAGAGCATCCAAAATCACAATTGGAAATTGTGTCTACCGACTGGAAACCTATGGCGGAAGTAGAATTTACTAAAGAAAGAGGTAAAGATAGAAAGGATAATCTTCAAGTTAATTTAGAAGAATTTATAGCAATTAAAGGTATAAATGCACTTGGTAATCAGTTAACTAAAGATAAGGTTAACCAAATAAGTCTGTTAGATCCTTTACCATATGAAGCTCCTGAAGATGTTCCTGCACAAGAGATTGAAGTTGTATATGAAGAAAATGTAGAAACAAACAGTGATCAAAATAATGACACAAAAAAACCTTCAAATGATATGACAGATGAAGGTGATAAAAATATTGACGATTCTGGTCAAGCTAGCTTGTTTTAGTAGATTTTTTACTAATCTTTTGATTTAAAAATTCTACAAATAAAGAAAACGCAATTGCAAAGTAAAGGTAACCTTTAGGTATTGCACCGACCTTTTTATCAAAGAAAGTGGTGTGAGATAAATGACCAGCTTCTGTAATTAGCATAAACCCAATAAGGATTAAAAAAGACAGCCCAAGTATTTGTATACTTGGGTTTTTGTCTATAAAACGTCTAATTTTATTAGCAAAACTAATCATTATTATTATTGAAATTACCACAGCAATAATCATTAAAATTAGGTTGTAATTATGATTATTTGATAAACCGTTTGTCATACCAACAGCTGTTAAAATAGAATCTATAGAGAAAATAAAATCTATAATTAAGATTTGTATTATAGCTTGTTGTAAAGATTTAATTGCTTTCCCTTTAACTTCATCTTCATCATGTTTTGGATATGAAACTTTTTCTCTTATTTCAGAAGTACTTTTATAGATTAAAAATAATCCTCCAACAAATAAAATTATAGCTTGCCAGCTTAATTCTAAGTGCATCCAATTTAAGTCTAAAGTATAAAAAGGTTTAGATAAACCGACTAAAAAGGACACAAAAAACAACAATATAATACGTTGTACCATTGCTAGCAAAAGTCCAATATTTGTGACTTTACCACGTTTGTCTTCAGGTAATTTATTTGCAGCAATAGATATAAATACAATATTATCTATTCCTAAAATTATTTCTAAAAAAGTAAGGGTAAGTAATGCAAAAATGGCATCACTAGACGTTAAAAACTCTATCATGGTTATTGTTGTTTATAAGCAATTCCTTTTTGCTTTTTAGATTCGCCAACATAAGAATATTCAAATGTATAAGTAGAATCTGTTGTGGTTAGTATTTTTAAATGAATATCTTTTTGCTCTGCCATATTTTTAGGATTTATAGTTTTAAAAATAACTTCGCAATCATTAATCCATCGTAAAGAAGAACTATCGGTTTTACCTTCGTAAGTTTCTACCTGTAAAGTATCGTTTCTAAAAAAAGTAGATGTATAAAGTGTACCGTTAATGGAAACTTCACTTTTAAAATTTCCGGTTTTATAATCAGAACAATTTCGTTCTATTTGGTAGCAATTAAAAAGTAATAAAGAAAGTATGATTAAAGTAAAATATTTCATCTCATTGTATTTTACACAAAATTACAAAAGTAGAATGGTAAAATAGAGTTAAAAATGTACTTGCTTATAACTTTCGTATTTGAAAATTTTATGTACTTAGTTACGAATTCTCAAAATTTTGAAAACTACCATCTTTATAAAAAATAACGATACGCTCAATTTCTTTTTTTGAATGTTGTTGAATTTGAGAAATTGAAGTCGAATTTGTTTCCGGAGTTTTTTCTTCAACTTCAGAAAATAAATTTTGTGATTCTGGTCGAGGAGGAATTTCAGGTTTAACTTCTACAGCATTTTTTTCAGCAGGAAAATTTCCTTTGCCATTTAATAGCCAATACAATTCTACTTCAGGAAAAGACGAAAGTACCTTTAATACAAATTCTAAACTAGGTTTATTTCTTCCAGAAAGTATGTGAGAAATACTAGAACGTTGCACACCAATTTTTTCAGCAAAAGACGAAGCACTTTCACCGTAATATTCGATCACTTTTTGTAGTCGTTTAGAAAATTCTGTATTGTTTATCATAGCGATACAAATGTAAACAATAATATGAAATAACCAATGTTACAATTGTAAAATTCATTGTAAAATGTTTATAACAGTCAACAATTATATTATAAATACATTAAACTATTACTTTAAATAATTAATGTAACTAACTGATAAATAGTATTTAAATCTATTTAATTAATAGTAAAGCAAATTACTCCTGGTATTGAAACTTTAATGATTAAATAACCATGATAAATGTTTACAATTCTAAATTACAATTGTAAATTACCCTGTTTACATTTGTAAAATATAGATTGTTTACATTTGTAACTTAATAATTAGCTATGACAATTACAACACTTAAAACACTATTTAATACCTATAAAGAATCTGCTTTATTTGGTCGTTATATTACCTTAAAAAACTTAGATCCTATTCTAGATAAATTACAGTCTAAACTTAAAATTGATATTATTGGTCATTCTGTTTTAAAAGCGCCAATACATGTTATCAAACTTGGTAATGGACCAAAACGTGTTTTAATGTGGTCGCAAATGCATGGAAATGAATCTACAACTACAAAAGCTGTTTTTGATTTTTTAAATGCTGCAGAAGACGATTTAATAGCTCCTATATTAAAACATTGTACAATCGCAATTGTACCTATGTTAAATCCTGATGGCGCTAAACAATACACTAGGCTAAATGCTAATAATGTAGATTTAAATAGAGATGCTCAGGCGTTATCGCAACCGGAAAGCGCTGTGTTAAACGGCTTTTTTAAGACATTTTCACCTGATTATTGCTTTAATTTACATGGACAACGTACTATTTTTAGTGCTGGATCTATTAATAATGTAGCAACACTTTCGTTTTTATCTCCTTCTGTAGATAAAGACAGGACTTTAACCCGTGTACGTAAGCAAGCTATGGAAATTATCGCAGCTATAAATACTAATTTGCAAACTGTATTGCCAAATCAAATAGGACGTTATGATGACGGATTTAATGATAATTGTGTTGGCGATGCTTTTCAATTAAAAAATGTTCCTACAGTGCTTTTTGAAGCTGGACATTATGCTGAAGATTATGATAGAGAAGTGGTAAGGGAATTTACGTTTTATGCATTAGTTACTGCTTTAGATTATGTCTCTAAAACCAATGTTTCTGGTGATAATTACCAATCTTATTTTAATATACCAGAAAACGACAAATTATTTTACGATGTTATAGTTAAAAATGCTTTAGTAAATGGTAATATTTATAACATAGCTATACAATTTCAAGAAAGGTTGGTTGACGATAGTCTATTATTTATCCCAAAAGTTGAACGTTTTTTAACAAATGAAAGATTTTTCGGTCATAAAGTCATTAACGCTAGTAATTTAGAGGTTAAAACCGTTAAAGATGAAGAAATTTATATTGGATACGAAAACGATTTCGTTTTAATAAATAATGAGAAAAAATCATTAAAATCTTAAAAATCTTTGTTTTTGATGTAGAATATTCAATGAATTTGTATTATTTTTGCTTAAAATATATTAATTCATTAAAATGGCGAAGTTTAAATTAGACGAAATTGATCATCAAATTCTTGATATGTTAATCGATAACACAAGAGTTCCTTTTACAGATATAGCAAAAAAATTATTAATCTCGGCAGGTACAGTTCATGTTCGTGTTAAAAAAATGGAAGATGCAGGTATTATAAAAGGGTCTTCTTTAACTTTAGATTATAAAAAGTTAGGATATTCATTTATAGCTTACGTTGGTGTGTTTTTACAAAATACATCACAAACTACTTTTGTTTTAGAGCGTATAAACGAAATCCCGTTTGTTACTGTGGCTCATATAACAACTGGTAAATTTAATATCTTTTGTAAGATTAGAGCAAGAAACACAGAACATGCTAAAGATGTTATATTTATGTTAGACGATATTGAAGGTGTTTACAGAACCGAAACTATGATATCTTTAGAAGAAAGTATTAATGATAAAAAACGATTAATGCATAGCATTTTTAACGAGCTTTAATTTTTTAATAGCTAATAATACTTAAAAAGCGTTTTTGATATTCAAAAACGCTTTTTTTTATTCTTCCTCGTTAGATAATATATTATCGTCTGTAAGAGTAGTCGTTTTGTCAAAGTCTATTATAATATGACCTTTGTCGTTGGTTTCAAAATCAAAACTAGAATCAAAATTAGTCATAGTATAATGTAGTTTACTACTTACTTTCACTAAATAAATGGTGTCGTTGGTTTTAATTTCAACAGCTTCTATAGTTTGATTGTGATGATCGTCAAAAGTGATAATATCGTCATCTCCATAACCATCAGGAAATTTTTGGTTTAACAATCCAAGTACTTCTGGAGTTAATTTTTTGTAATCGACAATAACTTTTTTCATACCAAATAATTTAAAATTAAGAGGTTAGTGTAGTCGGTAGATTTTAGCTATTATTTAAAATTACAATTTATTTTAATACAAAAATGTTAATTATTATAAAATTCAAAAGAATTGATTATCAGTTCTTTAGAAGCTTCTTGGTTAATAGCACAATTACCAATATCTTTAAGTAAAACAAATTTGATAATTCCGTTTTGGTTTTTCTTATCATGCTTCATTAAATCAATTATACTATCATAATTTTCGGGATTAATTTTTGGGTGACCAAATGTGTTGATTAGCTGCGATTTAATTTTATTTAGCTTGTCCGTATCAAAATTTAACAATTTAGAAGATAAGTAACTTTCTAAAATCATACCTATTGCAATAGCTTCACCATGCAACAAAGCCTGATCTTTTTTATTAAGGTAAAAGGATTCTATAGCGTGACCTAAAGTGTGTCCAAAATTTAAAGTTTTTCTTAAATTTTGTTCAGTTGGATCTTGTTCTACAATATGTTTTTTTACTAAAATAGAATCATAAATTAATGCATCTAAATCTTCAAGTGTTAGTTTAGATAAGTTTTTTAAGTCGCTATAATGCTTTGGGTTAGCAATTAATCCGTGTTTAATCATTTCGGCTAAACCAGATCGCATTTCTCGACTAGACAATGTGTTTAAAAAGCTTGTGTCTACAATTACCATTTTAGGTGTTTTTATAACACCTATTTGGTTTTTTAACAATCCTAAATCAACACCGTTTTTACCACCAATAGACGCATCTACCATAGATAATAAAGTGGTTGGAATATTTATGAAATCAATACCACGTTGGTAACAACAAGCTACGAATCCACCTAAATCAGTCACTACACCGCCACCTAAATTAATCATTAGGCTTTTTCGGTCTGTACCAAGTTCGCTTAAAGCACTCCATAAACTAGCGCAAGTATCCAAGTTTTTGTGTTGTTCTCCAGATTCAATTTCTAAAATTTCAATTCTAATATCAGTTTCAATATGTTGTAAAACAGGAGTTAAGCAGTTTGCGTTTGTGTTGCTGTCTACTAAAATGAATATTGAAGAATAATCATTGTTTTTAATTAACTCATTTAGTTTAGAATATCCAGTAGTATTAAAATGTATGCTGTAATCTTGTGTAGGTATAGATGTCATAAATAGAATTATAAAGCGTAAAAATAAGGAGTTTTTTAAATAATAAATAGTATAGTTAATTTATATTTGCAGTAATATTTTTTATTTAAATGACAGAGCAAAAACTTTTTGAAAATACAGAGGTAGCTTTTAGATTAAAAAGCGATTCTGAGCTTGAAAGAGCTTATTTTTTGTTTAAAATGATTTCTAACGAACCATTAGTTAGAATAGGTACTGCAGCAACTAATTTTGCTTTAAAAGCACATTTGCCAGTAGAAGGTTTAATAAGAGCTACTGTTTTTGATCATTTTTGTGGTGGCGTAAATGAGGATGACTGTTTACCAGTCATAGACAAAATGTATTCTGCAGGCGTGAGTTCTGTTTTAGATTATTCAGTAGAAGGTAAGGCAATCGAGTCTCATTTTGATGAAGCTGCACAAAAAATAATAAAACTTGTTCATTTTAGTGAAGAAAAAGATGCAATGCCAATTGTTGTTTTTAAACCAACAGGACTTGGTAGATTTTATTTGTTTCAGAAAAAAGGCGAAGGAAAACCGTTTACTCAAGACGAACAATTAGAATGGGATAGAGTAGTGCAACGCTATCATGATATTTGCAGTTTAGCAAAACAAAAGGATGTTGAAGTTTTAATTGATGGTGAAGAAAGTTGGATGCAAGACGCAGCAGATGAGTTAGCTGAAGACATGATGCGAGAATATAATAAAGAAGTTCCTATTGTTTATAATACATTACAAACCTATAGACACGATAGATTAGAGTACTTAAAAGCATCTCATGAAAGAGCTAAACAAGGAAATTACAAGTTAGGTTATAAGATTGTTCGTGGTGCGTACATGGAAAAAGAAAGAGAACGCGCAAAAGAAAAAGGATATCCTAGTCCAATATGCAAAGACAAGGCTACAACAGATGCGAATTTTAACGACTGTCTTACTTATATTTTACATCACCTAAATGATATTTCTATTTTTATAGGTACGCATAACGAATTGAGTACTTATATTTCTATGGAATTAATGCAGCAGTTAAATATTGATAAAACCGATAACAGAGTATGGTTTGGTCAATTATACGGCATGAGTGATCATATAAGTTTTAATCTAGCCGAGCAAGGTTACAATGTTGCAAAATATTTACCTTTTGGTCCAGTTAAAGATGTGATGCCATACTTAATACGTCGTGCAGAAGAAAATACTTCTGTAGCTGGTCAGACTAGTAGAGAATTATCTTTATTAAAAGCAGAACGAAAACGAAGAAAAAGCAACTAATCTTCAATAGTGATAGATTGTAAAATAGCGTGTTTTTCACAATTTTCTACAGAAAGGATGATAGTTTTATCGTCCTTTTTGCTTTCTATATGATATATACCGCAAGGTGATTTTCTAGGTTCGCTTTTAGAAAAAATCACATCACCTTCTTTTAATATATTTTTAATTGTAGTCGTGTCTACAAGTTTGTTTTTTAATGACGATTCGCTACTGGCGGAGTATTTTAAAACTTTAGTGTTAATGTTTTTTAATACTCTAGCTTCTGGACTGTAATCATATTGGCAAGATGTTTTGCTTCCGCTTAAGAAAAAGGCAAGTAAAATTAATCCAATTGCAAATCCTCCTAAGTAATATCCTAATCTATGGATAAATTTCATGGTTTTAAATTTTGTTCAAAAATCGAAAAAAAAGTTTTAGAAAGTGCTTAAAACAATAAAAAATTAGAACATTAAAAGATTAATATCGCTATGTTTTAAGTCAAACCATTCACCAACAGCTCGGTTAGTTAAAATACCATGGTAAAAATATAATCCGTTTTTCAAACCTTTATCAAATCTAATAGCGTTTTCTAATCCGCCATCTTCAGCTATTTTTAATAAATAAGGTGTGAAAATATTACTAATTGATGCTGATGCTGTCCTAGAATACCTGGCAGGAATATTTGGTACGCAATAATGTATGATGTCGTGTTTTCTAAATGTTGGTTTGTTATGTGTGGTAACTTCACTAGTTTCAAAACATCCGCCCATATCTATGCTAACATCTATAATTACTGCGCCTTTTTTCATTTGTTCCACCATAGTTTCATTAACTATAATTGGTGATCTATCTTTGCCTCTTACTGCGCCAATTACAACATCGCATCGTTTTAAAGCTTTACTTAAATATTTAGGTTGAATTGTAGATGTATATATAGTACGTCCTAAATTAGCTTGCAAGCATCGTAATTTTGTTATGGAATTGTCAAAAACTTTTACGTTAGCTCCAAGACCTAAAGCGCTTCTTGCAGCAAATTCGCCAACTGTTCCTGCGCCTAAAATTACAACTTCAACTGGTGGAACACCGCTAATATTACCAAACATTAATCCGTTACCGTGACTTGAGCTACTTAAAAGTTCTGAAGCAATTAAAACTGAAGCTGTTCCTGCAATTTCACTTAAAGCTCTAACAGCTGGATAAGCGCCATCTTCATCTCTAATAAATTCAAAAGCTAAAGCTGTGATGCGTTTTGATGCTAAATGTTCAAAATACTTTTTAGTTTGAGTTTTTATCTGTAAAGCAGATATTAAAGTGGTTTGCGGATTTATTAGTTGAAGTTCTTCCAAAGTTGGTGGTTCAACTTTTAAAATCATTGGGCAACTGTAGACTTTTGCTGTGTCTTTTGTTACTTCTGCACCAGCTTCACTGTAGTCTTTGTCTGAAAAATTTGCACCTAATCCTGCGCCAGATTCTATTAAAACTCTATGACCATTATTAACTATAGCAGATACAGCATCTGGTGTAAGGCATACACGCTTCTCTTGAAAAGCTGTTTCTTTAGGAATACCAATAAAAAGGTCGCTTTTGTGTTTAAAAACTTCAAGAGTTTCTTCTTGAGGAATTAATTGCGCTTTAGAAAAAGGCGTTAAAGATTTAGACATTTACAGATAATTTTAAAGGAAACAAATTACAAAATAAATTGAAATTGTAAGACTTAAAAGTACTGTTTAATTTTTCCCCAGATAGTCTTAGGTTTAAAGGTAAGTTCGTCTTCAAGTTCTTGAATAGACTTATCAACACTATTAATTTTGTTGAAAATTCTTGCTCTAATTAAATATATTGAAGGTAATATTATAGCCATAAAAGGAACCATATGTATAAGTTGAAACTCATCAAAAAGATAAGTGTCAGTTAACGCAAAACCTAATATTTGATATATGTACATAAAAATTGGGACTAATATTGCATGATGCCACCAATGTCTACAGGTAAAAAACCAAATAGATAATAGTATTAGCGGAATCATTTTTCCTGTTAACGTCCAGATTACAACCTGAACACTTTCATAGACTTCACTATGGAAAGTACCAAAAAAAGTGTCCCAAATAGCTTGATCTGGAACACTTTCATAAACATAAAACAAATAAGGTGTTAAAGCTATAACAGTAGCCAACACAGTACCTGTTATAATTATTCGTTTATTACCCGTTTGGTGGGATTTTGATTTTTCTTCCGTCAACTTGTGTTGTGTGTTGTCCATCTAAATCAATAAGATTTGTCGCCTGCGTTGTAAATAATACACCGCCGAAAACTGCTAATGCAATTACATACTTTTTAGTTTTCATAATGTTAGGGATTTAATTAATTAATACCGCTAAATTATATTTTAAACTGTTAGTATTTTAAGCGAAATGTTAAATTAATGTTAAAAATTATGTTTTTTTGATTTTTTGTTGCGGTAAAAACCGTAAACAAGTCAAATTTACATTTTTTTATTAATTATAAAAGGAAAAACACTTAGTTGTTATGTAATGATAAAGTTCTTTTATTAGCGTCTGTTAAACTTATTTTTACGATTGTAAAGTTGTCTTGAATTAAATTTTTTAAAATTTCTGGCCATTCTACTAACACATAATTGTTAGAATAGATGTAGGTTTCTATTCCAAAATTGTATAATTCTTCTTCGTCTTCAACTCTATATAAATCAAAATGAAAAATAGGATTATTGTCGGTTGTATATTCATTAACTAATGAAAAAGTAGGAGAGCTAACAATATCATCACTTCCTAATTCTTTAATTAGTGATTTGATTAATGTTGTTTTGCCTGAGCCCATTTCGCCTTCAAACAATATTATTTTAGAAGTAGAATGATCTAAAACAAACTTCGCTGCTTGGTCTATTTGATCTAATGTGTAAGTTATATTCACTTATAATTTTTTTGCAAAAATAATTATTTAGGATTTAGAACAACAAAAGGTATAATCATTTCTTCTAATGAAACTCCACCATGTTGGTAAGTGTTGCGATAATGACTTACATAATGATTGTAATTGTTTGGGTAAGCAAAAAACAAATCGCTTTTTGCAAATATAAATGAACTACTCATCGTAATTGATGGTAAGTGAATTGTTTTAGGATCTTTTGCTACCAAAACATCTTTATCTTCATAACTTAAGCTTCTGCCTGTTTTGTATCTCAAGTTTAAGCTTGTATCACGATCACCAATAACTTTAGATGGATGTTTTACGTTAATTGTACCGTGATCTGTAGTTATTATTAATTTAAACCCAAGTTGTTGCGCTTGTTGTATCATCTCTAAAAGCGGTGAGTTTTTAAACCAACTTTGGGTTAATGATCTATATGCTTTATCATTTGATGCTAGCTCTTTAACTACTTCCATATCTGTCTTTGCATGTGACAGCATATCTACAAAATTGTAAACAACAACTGTTAAGTCGTTATCTTTTAATCCTTTAAAATTGTCTGCAAGTTGCTTACCATTTTTAAGGTTTGTTATCTTATAAAACTCATGTTTTAAGTGTGTTAATCCTAAACGTTTGATTTGTGCTTCTAAAAAGTCTGCTTCGTGTAAGTTTTTACCGCCTTCATCTGTATCGTTTTTCCAAAAATTAGGATGTAAACGTTCCATGTCTGCAGGCATTAAACCAGAAAATATTGCATTTCTTGCATACTGTGTAGCAGTAGGAAGTATGCTGAAAAAAGCTTCTTCTTGTTGTTTTTTGTAATGATTAGTTACCGTAGGTTCAAATGCTTTCCATTGGTCATATCTTAAATTGTCAACAACAATTAATAATGTTGGTTGCTCTTTACTTAACTCTGGTGCTATTTTTTCTCTAAATAGTGTATGTGATAATATTGGCGCATCTGTGTTAGGTTTAAACCAATTAGGATAGTTTTTGTCTATAAATTTACCAAATTGAATATTAGCTTCGTTTTTCTGAGATTCTAATATTTCAAACATACTAGGATCTTCTATATCTTCTAGCTGAATTTCCCAATAAATTAGTTTTTGGTATAAAGTAACCCAATCTTCATAAGAGTTAACCATTGCAAGATCCATTGCAATTTTTCTAAATTCTTGCTGGTAATTAGACGTTGTTTTTTCGCTAACCAATCTTGAGTGATCAAGGTTTTTCTTTAAACTTAATAGAATTTGATTTGGGTTAACAGGTTTTATTAGGTAATCGGCAATTTTATTTCCTATTGCTTCTTCCATAATATACTCTTCTTCACTTTTTGTAATCATAACGACAGGTAAAGTGTCTTCAATTTCTTTAATTTCATTTAAAGTTTCAAGACCGGTTAAACCTGGCATGTTTTCATCTAAAAAAACAATATCAAATTTATTGTCTTTTAAAATGTCTATAGCTTCTGTACCGCTATTGCAAGTTGTGACGTTATAGTTTTTTTTCTCTAAAAATAGGATATGAGGCTTAAGAAGATCAATTTCGTCATCAACCCAAAGAATATTTATATTGTTCATGTATATTTGTTCTATATTATTAATGTAAACTTTTAGTTTGAAAAAAATAAACAAACTTAAAATATTAAACGATCCAATTTACGGATTTATTACCATACCAAACTCTACAATTTTTGATTTAATAGAGCACAAATATTTTCAAAGGTTAAGACGTATCTCTCAAATGGGATTATCATATTTGGTTTATCCTGGTGCGCATCATACTAGATTTCATCATGCAATTGGATGTATGCATTTAATGCAAAAAGCTGTGCAAGTACTTCGTTTTAAAGGTGTTAAAATTTCTAATAAAGAAGAAGATGCACTTTACATAGCTATTTTGTTACACGATATTGGTCACGGACCGTTTTCTCATGCAATGGAACATAGTATAGTAAAAGGTGTTTCTCATGAAGAAATTTCACTTCTATTTATGCAAAAACTTAATGAAGAATTTAACGGCGATTTAACACTTGCAATCCAAATTTTTAAAGGTGAATACCATCGTAAGTTTATGCTTCAGCTTATATCTAGTCAAATTGATATGGATCGTGCAGACTATTTAAAAAGAGATAGTTTTTACACAGGAGTTTCTGAAGGTAATATTAATAGCGAACGTATCATTACAATGTTACATGTTAAAGACGATGAGCTTGTGATTGAAAATAAAGGTATTTACAGTGTCGAGAAATTTTTAGTCGCCAGGCGTTTAATGTATTGGCAAGTATACTTACATAAAACTAGTTTAGCAGCAGAGCAACTTATAATTAGAGTATTAAAAAGAGCTAAAGAATTATCCAGAAAAGGTGTAGAACTAGAAGCTAGTAAACCTTTAAAATTCTTTTTAGAAAATGAAATTTCTATAACAGAATTTGATGATGATTGCTTAGAAACTTTCTCTAGATTAGATAATTTTGATGTTATTTCCGCAATGAAAAGCTGGCAATATCATGACGATTTTGTTTTAAGTAACCTGTGTGAAATGATAATTAACAGACAATTATTAAAGGTTAAGATTAAGAAAAAACCATTTTCTGAAGATAATCTTGTTACTTATATAAATGCGTTGCAAGAAAAATATGACATTACAGAAGAAGAAGCGCAATACTTTGTATTTACTGGACAAATAAGCAATCAAGCCTATACAAGAAGTAAGCAAAATATAAAGATTTTATATAAGTCTGGAAAAACAGAAGATGTTGTAAAAGCATCCGATCAATTAAACCTAAAAGCGCTGTCAAAAAAGGTAACTAAATATTATATATGTTACCCAAAACAAAAACTTTAATTCATTTTTTCTATTTTTGCCATTAATGAAATTTACAGCAGAACAAATAGCTGGTATTTTAGACGGAACAGTAGTTGGTAATCCAGATACTGAAGTTTCTAAATTATCCAAAATAGAAGAAGGGGAAAAAGGTGCATTAACCTTTTTAGCTAACCCTAAGTATACTTCATATATATATTCTACAAAAGCATCTATAGCAATAGTAAACAACTCTTTTAAACCAGAACAAGAAGTGTCATGTACTTTAATTAAAGTAGAAGATGCTTACAAATCTTTTTCCAAATTATTAGAGTATTATAATCAAGTGAAATTAAATAAATCTGGAATAGAACAACCTGTGTATTTATCAGATTCAATTTCAAAAGGAGAAAACATCTACATTGGTGCGTTTACTTATATTGGTAATAATGTGAAAATAGGCGAAAACGTAAAAATATTTCCTAATAGTTATATTGGTGATAATGTGGTTATTGGTGATAATTCTGTAATATTTTCTGGATCAAAAATTTATTCAGAAACCATAATAGGAAAACACTGTGTTATAAATTCTGGAGCAATTATTGGAGCAGATGGTTTTGGTTTTGCGCCTAATGAAAACGGAGAATACACAAAAGTACCACAAATAGGAAACGTTATTTTAGAAGATTTTGTAGATATTGGTGCTGCAACAACAATAGATAGAGCAACCTTAGGATCTACAATAATTAGAAAAGGAGTGAAGTTGGATAATCAAATCCAAATTGCACATAATGTAGAGATTGGTAAAAACACAGTAATTGCAGCTCAAACAGGAATTGCTGGATCCACTAAAATTGGCGAAAATTGCCAAATTGGTGGTCAAGTTGGAATAGTAGGACATATTACCATTGGTAATAACGTAAAAATACAAGCGCAATCTGGAATAGGACGTAATGTAAAGGATAATGAAGTTTTACAAGGTTCGCCAGCATTATCATATGGTGATTATAACAAGTCCTATGTGTATTTTAAAAATTTACCCAAACTAGTAAAAACAATAAACGATTTAGAAAAGCAAAATAATGGCAATAATTAACACAGATATTAAGCAAAAAACCATTAAAGATGAAGTCTCCTTAACTGGTGTAGGATTACATACAGGAAAAGAAGTGACTTTAACATTTAAACCAGCGCCAGAAAATGCTGGTTTTGCTTTTAAACGCATCGACTTAGAAGGTAATCCTGTAATAGAAGCAGATGCTAATTATGTAACTAACACACAAAGAGGTACTTGTTTAGAAAAAAACGGTGTCACTATTCAAACTTGTGAACATGTTCTAGCTGCTTTAGTAGGAATGGATATAGACAATGCTATATTAGAATTGGATAATTCTGAACCACCAATTATGGATGGATCCTCAAAGTTTTTTGTCGAAGCTATAGAAAAAGCCGGAATTGTAGAGCAAAATGCAACAAGAGAAGTTTTTGAAGTTACAGATGTAATATCTTATGTAGATGAAGAAAGTGGTAGCGAAATACTAGTTATGCCTTCATCAGATTATAAAGTAACAACAATGGTAGATTTTGGTACTAAAGTCTTAGGTACACAAAATGCTACTTTAGATAAAATGTCCGATTTTAAAGAACATATTTCAGATTCTAGAACATTTAGTTTTTTACATGAATTAGAATCGTTATTAGAACATGGATTAATAAAAGGCGGAGATTTAAATAATGCTATCGTGTATGTTGATAAAGAAATTTCTCCAGATACAATAGAAAAACTTAAAATAGCTTTTAATAAAGAGACTATATCTGTTAAACCTAACGGTATATTAGATAACTTAACATTACATCATCCTAATGAAGCAGCTAGGCATAAATTATTAGATGTAATTGGTGATTTAGCACTTACTGGAACACATATAAAAGGTAAGGTGATTGCTAATAAACCTGGACATTTTGTAAATACTCAGTTTGCAAAAAAAATGTCTAAAATCATTAAAAACGATAGACGTAATAATGTTCCAAAAGTTGATTTAAATCAAACACCTTTAATGGATGTTAATCAAATTATGGATATGTTACCTCATAGACAACCTTTTTTATTATTAGATAAGGTTTTTGAGTTAACAGATACTTACGTAATTGGATCTAAAAACGTAACCATGAATGAAGACTTCTTTAGAGGTCATTTTCCTGGTGCGCCAGTAATGCCAGGTGTTTTAATTGTAGAAGCTATGGCGCAAACAGGTGGGATTTTAGTGCTTAGTACTGTTCCAGATCCTGAAAACTACTTGACATTTTTTATGAAAATAGATAATGTTAAATTCAAACAAAAAGTCATGCCTGGAGATACG
The DNA here is from genome assembly GCF_014764305.1 of Mesoflavibacter profundi. Lineage (NCBI taxonomy): Bacteria > Pseudomonadati > Bacteroidota > Flavobacteriia > Flavobacteriales > Flavobacteriaceae > Mesoflavibacter > Mesoflavibacter profundi. Next base: position 2,837,362 of record NZ_CP061703.1, on the reverse strand, counting down.
TTAATCTTTAAATGCGAGTTAATTTCGCCAATAAGAAGAGGTATTTGTCATATGCAAGGATATGCTTATGCTAACGGGAAACTTTGTGCAGAAGCAGAGTTAATGGCACAAATTTCTAAAGTAAAAAATAATTAAAAAATGAATCAACCTTTAGCATACGTACATCCAGGAGCAAAAATTGCTAAAAATGTCGTTATAGAACCTTTCGCTACCATACATAATAATGTTACAATTGGAGAAGGAACATGGATAGGAAGTAATGTAACTATCATGGAAGGCGCAAGAATAGGTAAAAATTGTAATATTTTTCCTGGAGCAGTAATTTCTGCAGTACCTCAAGATTTAAAATATAACGATGAAGACACATTAACAATAATTGGTGATAATGTTACCATTAGAGAATGTGTGACCATAAATAGAGGAACAACAGATAAAATGAAAACAGTTGTAGGTAATAACTGTTTAATTATGGCGTATTGCCACATTGCACATGATTGTATTGTTGGAGATAATTGTATTTTTTCAAATAACAGTACACTAGCAGGTCATATTACAGTTGGAGACTACGTTGTTTTAGCAGGTATGACAGCAGTACATCAATTTTGTTCTATCGGTAACCATGCGTTTGTAACTGGAGGATCTTTAGTAAGAAAAGATGTACCACCATTTGTAAAAGCTGCAAGAGAACCGTTATCTTACGTTGGTATTAACTCTGTAGGATTAAGACGAAGAGGTTTTACAACCGAAAAAATTAGAGAAATTCAAGATATATACAGAATTTTATATCAAAAAAATTATAATAACTCTCAAGCTTCCGAAATTATTGAAGCAGAAATGGAAGCAACGCCAGAGAGAGATGAAATTTTACAATTCATCAAAAACTCTCATAGAGGTATAATGAAAGGTTATTTCAAATCAAATTAAATTAAACTTAAAAGTAAATAATGGCAACAACATCAGACATTAGAAACGGATTATGTATTAGATATAACAACGATATTTATAAAATCATTGAGTTTTTACACGTAAAACCAGGAAAAGGTCCTGCTTTTGTTAGAACAAAATTAAAAAGTGTAACTAACGGTAAGGTAATAGATAATACCTTTTCAGCAGGACATAAATTAGAAGATGTCCGTGTAGAGACTCATAAATTTCAGTATTTATATAATGATGGTGAGTTTTATCATTTTATGAATGAAGCAGATTATACTCAAATTAGATTATTAGAAGCTGCTTTAGATAGACCTGATTTATTAAAAGAAGGCGAAGTGGTTACAATTCAAATCAATTCAGAAGATAACATGCCACTTTCTGTAGATATGCCGGCAACAGTAATTTTAGAAATTACAGCTACAGAGCCTGGTGTAAAAGGTAATACAGCTACAAATGCTACAAAACCAGCAACTGTAGAAACTGGTGCAACAGTTAATGTACCTTTATTTATAAATGAAGGTGATAAAATTAAGGTTGAAACAGAAAAAGGAACTTATAAAGAAAGAGTTAAAGAATAATTTAACTCTTTTATTGTTTTAAATGAAATTCCCAAAATCACATACACTTCAACAAATAGCGCAATTAATAGATTGTAAATTTGTTGGCAATCCAAATTTTGAAATCCTTGGCATGAACGAAATTCATGTCGTAGAACCGGGAGATATCGTATTTGTAGATCATCCAAAATATTACGATAAAGCTTTAAACAGTGCAGCAACAATTGTTTTAATAAATAAAGAGGTAGAATGTCCTGAAGGCAAGGCTTTATTAATTAGTGACGATCCTTTTAGAGATTTCAACAAGTTAACTAATCATTTTAAACCATTTGTTCCTTCTAGTTCAGCAATTTCAGAAACTGCAAAAATTGGAACAAATACCATTATTCAACCAAACTGTTTTATTGGAAACAATGTAACTATTGGTGATAATTGTGTCATTCATTCTAATGTTAGTATTTATGATGATACGATTATTGGTAATAATGTGACTATTCATGCAGGAAGTGTGTTAGGTGCAAGTGCATTTTATTATAAAAATAGACCAGAAGGGTTTGATCAATTAAAATCTGGAGGAAGAGTTGTAATAAAAGACAATGTAGATATTGGCGCCATGTGTAGTATTGATCGTGGTGTGACTGGTGATACAACAATTGGCGAAGGTTCTAAACTGGATAACCAAATACAAGTAGGTCACGATACTGTAATAGGTAAAAAATGCTTAATCGCATCTCAAACAGGAATCGCTGGTTGTTGTATAATTGAAGATGAAGTCACGCTTTGGGGACAAGTTGGTACTACTAGTGGTATAACCATTGGCAAAAAAGCTAATGTTTTAGGGCAAACAGGTGTTACAAAATCTATAGAAGGACATAAAACTTATTTTGGAACACCAATAGAAGAATCTAGAGTTAAGTTGAAAGATCTTGCATACGTTAAAAAAATTCCTGAAATTTTAAGTCAATTAAAACAAAAGTAAAATGACACCAAAAGAAGTTGTAAAAACATTTTATAGTTTAGATTTTGTAAAAGATAATAATGTGTTAGAATACATTCATAAAGATTGTATTTTACATTGGAATAGCAGTAAAGGCTATATGTGTTCTAACTATAAAATGATAGAAGAGCGAATTGCCACATTAAAAAAAGCATTTCATTCTTTCACTTACAAATTAAGTCATTTATTAGAAGATAATAATACGGTTACAGCACGATATACTATTTATGTAACCTCTATTGAAAATCCTCAAGAAGAAGAAGTCTTAGCTCATTTTATCTCTATTTGGGAAATAAAAGACCAACAATTATACAAAGGATATGAGATAAGTCAATTAGGAGACGATACTCCAGAAAATTTACAGGCTTTTTCTGAAATTAATGTTTGAAATTTCTTTAGAAATAGCAATCAATCTCTTACTTTTGTTACGCATAAAAAATAAATCAAATAAAAATTCTTAATAGATACAAAACATGAGCGTTTTAGTTAACAAAGATTCAAAAATAATAGTTCAAGGTTTTACAGGTAGCGAAGGTACTTTCCACGCTGGACAAATGATAGAATACGGCACTAACGTAGTTGGTGGTGTAACACCAGGAAAAGGTGGACAAACACATTTAGACAAGCCTGTTTTTAACACAGTAGCAGAAGCTGTAGAGAAAGTTGGAGCAGATACTTCAATTATTTTTGTACCGCCAGCATTTGCTGCAGATGCGATTATGGAAGCTGCTAACGCTGGTATTAAAGTAATTATTTGTATTACAGAAGGAATTCCTGTAGCAGATATGATTAAAGCTGCAGATTATATAAAAGATAAAGACTGTCGTTTAGTTGGTCCTAACTGTCCAGGTGTAATTACACCAGGTGAAGCAAAAGTTGGTATTATGCCAGGTTTTGTATTCAAACAAGGAAAAGTAGGAATTGTGTCTAAATCAGGTACATTAACTTATGAAGCTGCAGACCAAGTTGTAAAACAAGGTTTAGGTATTACTACAGCTATTGGTATTGGTGGAGATCCAATTATCGGTACAACAACAAAAGAAGCTGTAGAATTATTAATTAATGATCCTGAAACAGAATGTGTTGTAATGATTGGTGAAATCGGAGGTCAATTAGAAGCAGATGCTGCTAACTGGTACAAGGCTTCTGGAAGCAAAAAACCAATCGTTGGATTTATTGCAGGAGAAACTGCACCAGCTGGTCGTACAATGGGTCACGCAGGAGCAATTGTTGGTGGATCTGATGATACTGCTCAAGCTAAAAAAGCTATTATGAGAGATTGTGGTATACACGTAGTAGATTCTCCAGCTGAAATTGGTAAAAAAGTTGCAGAAGTAATGGGATAATAATCCTTATATTATAAATTAAAGCCTCATAATTTTATAACAATTATGAGGCTTTTTTTTATTAAACACATTCAGATTAACTATATTTGAAATACTAATAGAAAACTAAAATATTAATGAAATTATTAGAAAATAAAACCGCTATAATTACTGGTGCTTCTAGAGGAATAGGAAAAGGTATTGCTCAAGTTTTTGCTCAACAAGGCGCTAACATAGCTTTTACTTACAGCTCTTCTGTAGAAGCAGCAAACGAATTGGAAAACGAATTAAACGCTTTAGGCGTTAAAGCAAAAGGATATCAAAGTAACGCTGCTAGTTTTGAAGATGCTCAACAATTAGCTGAAGATGTGTTAGCAGAATTTGGTAGTATAGACGTATTAGTTAACAATGCAGGAATTACAAAAGATAACTTGTTAATGCGTATGGGCGAAGCAGATTTTGATAAAGTAATAGAAGTAAATCTTAAATCTGTATTTAACATGACAAAAGCGGTACAACGTACTATGCTTAAACAGCGTAAAGGATCTATTATTAATATGAGTTCAGTCGTTGGTGTTAAAGGTAATGCTGGACAAACTAACTATGCAGCAAGTAAAGCTGGAATTATTGGTTTTTCTAAGTCTGTAGCTTTAGAGTTAGGTTCAAGAAACATTAGAAGTAATGTGATCGCTCCTGGTTTTATCGAAACTGAAATGACAGGGAAATTAGATGAAAAAACAGTACAAGGTTGGCGTGATGCTATTCCGTTAAAACGTGGTGGTACTCCAGAAGATATTGCAAATGCTTGTGTTTTCTTAGCAAGTGATATGTCTGCATATGTTACTGGACAAACGCTTAACGTTGATGGCGGAATGTTAACGTAATCTTTGATTTTAGATTTTGGAATTACGATTTAATAGCAATCAAATTAATTTTAATTCGTAAATCGTACTTCGTAAATTTAAAAAATGTCAACACAAAGCATATTATTAATCATATTAGCAGGAATTGTAGCGCTATTTTTAGCGCTTTTCCAGTATAAATACAAAACAAAAAGCGCATTAAAAGACAATGCGCTTTTTATTATATTAAGGTTTATCACTTATTTTGGAGTCTTTCTTTTATTAATTAATCCAAAATTTGAGTATAATTCAAACTATTCTGTAAAACCAAATTTAGTAATTGCTGTAGATAACACTCAGTCAATTAGCTATTTAAAACAACAAGATAACGCAAAATCTATATTAAGCTTTTTACAGAACAATTCTGATTTAAATGAAAAGTTTAATCTTGAAATTTATTCATTTAGTGATCAAATTCAGGTATTAGATGCTTTAGAATTTTCTAAAAAGCAAACTAATATCAGTACTGTTTTTAAAGATTTAAATGAATTATACAAAAACACTGTAGCACCAACCATTATTATTACAGATGGAAACCAAACTTTGGGTAACGATTATCAATACAAAGCAAACCAGTATAATCAAGACATTTATCCTATAATTTTAGGAGATACAGTAACATATTCTGATTTAAAAATTAGTCAGTTAAACGTAAATCGATACGCGTATTTAAAAAACAAATTTCCTTTAGAAGCAATACTTGTTTATAACGGTAATGATGCAATAGTTAAGGATTTTACAATTACTCAAAACGGTAAAATACTTTTTAAAAAGCAATTATCCTTTTCTAAAGAAAAAACGTCGGAAATTATAAATATTAGCTTGCCAACATCTAAAATTGGTGTTCAAACCTTTCAGGCGCAAATAGCTCCAATTTCCACTGAAAAAAATAAAACCAATAATTTAAAAAACTTCGCTATTGAAGTTATAGATCAAAAACAAAAAATTGCGATAGTTAGTACTGTTTTACATCCAGATTTAGGAGCGATTAAAAAAAGTATTGAAACAAATGAACAACGTGAAGTTGTATTTTTAAAACCAAATGAGGTTTTAAATCAATTAAATGATTTTCAATTGGTTATACTATATCAGCCAAATAATTCATTTAAGCAATTATTTAGTGCTTTAGAAGAGCAAAATAAAAATAAATGGGTGATTTCTGGATTAAAAACGGATTGGCGTTTTTTAAATTCTGTTTCAAAAAATTATAGCTTTGAAATCACGTCTCAAACTGAAGATTATCAAGCAAACTTAAATCAAAATTATAACAATTTTATTGTAGATGATATCGATTTTGAAAGCTTTCCACCGTTAAAATCTAATTTTGGTACACCTAATTTTAATGTGCCATATCAAACCATTTTGTTCAAAACGGTTTCAGGAATTAATACCAATCAACCTTTATTGGCGACGATAGATGTAAACCAACGTAGAGAAGCAATACTTTTTGGTGAAAATATCTGGAAATGGAGAGCGCAAAATTATCTTAATTCGCAACAATTCACAGATTTTGATAATTTTATTGGTAAAATCGTTCAGTATTTAGCCTCTAATAAAAGAAAGAACAGGCTTTTAATAGATTACAAGTCGTTTTATAACGCAAGTGATAATATTACTATTAACGCTCAATTTTTCAATAAAAACTACGAATTTGACGCAAATGCTAATTTAACTATTTCAATAAAAAATAAAGAATCTAATGCTTTAATAAATAGACCATTAATCCTAAAAAACAACAGCTATCAAGTAGATTTAAATGGTTTAGATGCTGGAGATTATGCCTTTACAATTGCGTCTTCAGATAATATTTCTAGTTCAGCTAATTTTCAAATAATTGCTTACAATGTTGAAGAACAATTTTTAAATGCAGATGTAACAAAACTACAGCAAATAGCTACTAATAATAATGGTAAAGCATATTTTGTAAATCAAAAAAATGAATTATTGCAAGATTTACTTTCAAATAATAAATATTTACCAATTTTAAAAACTAATAAAACAACCATTCCGCTAATAGATTGGTATTATTTGTTATTCATTATAGCATTATCACTAGCTTCAGAATGGTTTATCAGGAAATATAAAGGATTAATTTAAATAAAAAATAAAATGGAAAGATTACCAAAAATAGGATTACCAATAATTATAGGTTTAGTATTACTTATAATTCTTATAGCAAAATCTGCTGTAACCATCGGACCTGGAGAAGGTGGTGTTATTTTTAAAAGATTTGGAGATGGTATTGATACATCTCAAACTTATGGCGAAGGATTTCATATTGTTGCTCCATGGAACGATATGATAATTAAAAAAGTAAGACAGCAATCTATTTCAGATAAAATGAATGTGCTATCTGTTAATGGATTAGAGGTAAACGTTAACGGAACAGTTTGGTACGAGCCTGAATACAGTAAATTAGGCTTGTTAATTAAGACCAAAGGAGAAAATTATGTTCAAGAATTATTAGCTCCAGCTGTAAATGCAGCAGCAAGAAGTGTTGTTGGAAGATACACGCCAGAGCAGTTATATTCTAGTAAAAGAGATGTAATTGAGCAAGAAATATTAGACGAAGTCACTAAGTTGTTAGATCAGCAATATGTTAATGTAAAGCGAGTTTTAGTTGAAGATGTTCAACTTCCAACAACAATTAAACAAGCGATAGAGCGTAAATTAAAACAAGAACAAGAGTCTTTAGAATATGAATTTAGATTAGTTACAGCTCAAAAAGAAGCCGAAAAACAACGTATTGAAGCGCAAGGTAAAGCAGATGCCAACAAAATATTAAGTGCTTCTTTAACAGATAAGATTTTACAAGATAAAGGTATAGAAGCAACAAACAAATTAGCAGAATCTCCTAATAGTAAGGTAGTTATAATTGGTTCTGGAGATAGCGGCATGCCTATTATTTTAGGTAATCAATAATGATTAAATAAATTTTAACATTTCAAAATTTGGAATTTTAATTATTAATTTACAATCTTTGTACAGAACAAAACAAGACATGACTTTTATTCAATTACATCATCATCATTTTCATACTTGCACTCAAGCGAGCTGAAAATGTATTGAATAAAACCAAGATATTTTTAAAACCGTTTGAGTAAATCAAGCGGTTTTTTTATTATCAAAACTTCAACAAGATTTACTCAAACACTTTTAACTAAAAAGAAAAATGAGTAAACTAAAAATTGCAATTCAAAAATCTGGACGATTAAACGAGGATTCAATGAAAATCCTTAAAGATGTTGGTATTTCTATCGATAATGGTAAAGACCAGCTTAAAGCATCTGCTAAAAACTTTCCTTTAGAAGTCTTTTATTTACGTAACGGAGACATTCCACAATACTTAAAAGATGGCGTTGTAGACGTCGCTATTATTGGCGAAAATGTCTTGGTAGAAAAAGGACAAGACATCACTATTGCAGAGAAATTAGGTTTTTCAAGTTGTAAAGTGTCTGTAGCGATTCCAAAAGGAAAAAGCTACAATTCTATTAAAGATTTAGAAGGAAAACGAATCGCGACGTCGTATCCAAACACAGTCAACCAATTTTTAAAAGACAACAATGTTAACGCGAATTTGCACATCATTAACGGTTCTGTTGAAATTGCGCCAAACATTGGATTAGCAGACGCAATTGTTGATATTGTATCTAGCGGAAGCACACTTTTTAAAAACAATCTTAAAGAAGTTGAAGTCATTTTAAAATCGGAAGCTGTTTTAGCAGTTTCACCTCAAATTTCTTCTGAAAATCAAGCGATTTTAAACAAGTTGCAGTTTAGATTACAATCAGTTTTAAAAGCAAGAAACTCACGTTACGTCTTACTTAACGCGCCAAATAATAAGGTTGACGACATCATAAATATTTTACCAGGAATGAAAAGTCCAACCGTTTTACCACTAGCCGAAGAAGGCTGGAGTTCATTACATTCCGTAATCAACAAAAACGATTTCTGGGAAATTATAGACGAATTAAAAGCCAATGGAGCAGAAGGTATATTAGTTTGTCCTATTGAAAATATGGTGCTCTAAATTCCTGCGCAAGCTGGAATCTAATATTTTAAAATTATGTCTGGCTGAGCGCAGTCGAAGCCTAATTAACGAGAATAAATGAAAACAATAAAATACCCAAATAAAAATTCGTGGTCAGAGCTTTTAAAACGACCAACTCAAACTGTTAATGATATAGAAAGTACGGTAAATCAAATTTTTGAAGATGTACAACGCAACGGTGATATCGCAATAAAAAAGTATACTAACCTATTTGATGGCGCAGATTTACAATCTAATCTCGTGACGGAACAGGAGATCGAAGAGGCATCTTCAAAAGTATCATCAGAACTAAAAGCTGCGATTAACCAAGCAAAGTCAAATATTGAAGCGTTTCACAAAGCTCAAAAAACAAAAAGGGTAAGCGTAGAAACATCTGTTGGAATTACATGTTGGCAAGAAAAACGTGCCATACAAAAAGTTGGAATTTATATTCCTGCTGGTACAGCGCCTTTATTTTCAACAGTTTTAATGCTGGCAATTCCCGCAAATATCGTAGGTTGTAAAGAAGTTGTGTTATGTTCGCCACCAAATAAAGACGGCAAAATTGCTAACGAAATTTTATATGCAGCTCAACTTTGCGGTGTGACTAAAATTATAAAAGTTGGTGGTATCCAAGCAATTGCAGGATTAACGTTTGGAACAGAAACTATTCCCCAAGTTTATAAAATCTTTGGTCCAGGAAATCAATTTGTAACTGTTGCAAAGCAATTGGCTACAAAATATGGTGTCGCTATCGATATGCCTGCAGGACCAAGCGAATTGTTGGTTGTGGCAGATGAAAGTTCCAATGCAAGTTACGTGGCTTCAGATTTATTAAGTCAAGCAGAACACGGAACAGATAGTCAAGTGATTTTAGTATCAACGTCTGAGAATTTAATTAATGAAGTTGAAACTGAAATCAACACGCAAATCAAAGCATTACCAAGACAAGACATTGCGCAACAAGCTATCAACAATTCAAAATCTATTTTAGTAAATTCAGATGAAGAAGCATTAGATTTAATTAATGATTACGGTCCAGAACACTTTATTGTAGCGACTAAAAACAACGACTTTTATGTCGATGGTATTCAAAACGCAGGTTCTGTATTTATTGGTAATTACACACCAGAAAGTGCTGGCGATTATGCGTCTGGTACCAATCACACCTTACCAACCAATGGATTTAGTAAAGCGTATTCTGGTGTAAATTTAGACAGTTTCACAAAAGCGATTACGTTTCAAAACATCACAAAAGAAGGATTAAAAAACCTAGGAAACACGATAGAACTAATGGCAGAAGCTGAAGGTTTACAAGCGCACAAAAACGCAGTTTCAATTAGATTAAAAGATATTTAGCAAACGTCACATCGAGTGATTTCGAAGAATGAGAAATTGTATCGAGATGTTAAAGTTCTCGATACGATTTTCAAATGAAAATCACTCGAACTGACGAAAATCAAATTAAATGAAAACAACTTTCAACATAAATAACTTAGTCAGACCAAACATAGCAGCCTTAAAACCGTATTCTTCTGCGAGAGATGAGTTTAAAGACGCAACATCAAACCAAATGATTTTCTTAGATGCTAATGAAAATCCGTTTGAAAATGGTGTAAATCGTTACCCAGATCCACAACAAAAGGATGTAAAATCGATGTTGTCGAACATAAAAAACATTCCAACCGAGAATATCCTGTTAGGTAACGGAAGTGACGAAGTGTTAGACTTAATTTTTAGAGCGTTTTGCGAGCCAAACCAAGATAATGTTATCACATTGCCACCAACTTACGGTATGTACGATGTATTAGCAAATACAAATGCTATAGACGTTTTAACAGTTGAATTAGGTGCTGATTTTCAACCAAAAGTAGACGATATTCTAAACACTCAAAACAACAATACAAAACTGTTGTTTCTATGTTCACCAAACAATCCAACAGCGAATAGTTTTGAAGCGTCTAAAATTGAAAAATTATTAACTGATTTCAAAGGAATTGTAGTGATTGACGAAGCGTATATCGATTTTTCAGAAGATGAAAGTTGGATATCGAGATTATCAGATTTTCCAAATTTAATAGTCACGCAAACGCTGTCTAAAGCTTACGGAATGGCAGGAATTAGACTTGGGATTTGCTATGCATCTACCGAAATTATTTCAATTTTAAATAAAATAAAACCACCATATAACGTCAATCAACTAACGCAGCAAAAGGCAATTCAACGTTTAGAAAATCAACAAGACGTTCAAAACGAAATTCAGAATATTATTTCTGAAAGAAGCTTGTTAATTAAAGCCTTGAAGTCGATTACTTGGATTGATACTATATATTCAACACAAGCTAATTTTGTGTTAGTAAAAGTAGATAATGCGACTAATAGATACAATCAGTTAGTAGAAAAAGGCATCGTTGTTCGTAACCGAACCAATCAGCCACTTTGTGAAAACTGTTTGCGTTTTACGGTTGGCACGAGTGATGAGAATGAGAAATTGATTGCAGTATTAAATAATATATAAACGTCACATCGAGTGATTTCGAAATTATAGAAATCAAAATATATTTTGATTGAAGATACCTAAGCGAAGCTTATAGAAATTGTATCGAGATGTAAAAGTTCTCGATACGATTTTCAAAAGAAAATCACTCGAACTGACGAAAACATAAAATAAGATGAAAAAAGTATTATTCATAGACCGTGATGGCACATTGATTAGAGAACCAGCAGACGAGCAAATTGATAGCTTTGAGAAGTTGGTATTTTATCCAAAAGTCTTCACTTATTTAAGTAAAATCGCTAAAGAATTAGATTTCGAAATCGTAATGATTACTAATCAAGATGGATTGGGAACAGATGTGTATCCAGAAAACACGTTTTGGCCAGTTCATAATTTTGTAATTCAATCTTTTGAAAACGAAGGTGTTATTTTTGAAGAACAATTCATTGACAGAACTTTTGCTAAGGATAACGCACCAACACGAAAGCCAAATACAGGTTTGTTAACTAAGTATTTTAGTAAGGATTATGATTTAGAAAATTCGTTTGTGATAGGTGACCGATTAACCGATGTCGAATTAGCTAAAAACCTTGGTTCTAAAGGCATTTTTATCAATGATTACACCAATTTAGGAACAGATGAAATTACGGTAAAACGTGACGCTTTAGACCAGTTTATCGCATTAGAAAGTAATGATTGGGAAGAAATTTATAAATTCTTAAAAGCCAAAGAACGCACAGGAAGCATCGAACGAAACACGAACGAAACCAAGATTAAAATCGATTTAAATCTTGACGGAACAGGACAAAGTAGCATCGATACTGGAATTGCGTTTTTTGATCATATGTTAGATCAAATTGCGCGTCACGGACAATTAGATTTAAACATAAAAGTCGATGGTGATTTAGAAGTAGACGAGCATCACACTATTGAAGATACAGCAATAGCTTTAGGTGAAGTATTTGCAACGACTTTGGGGAACAAATTAGGTATAGAACGTTACGGTTTTAGCTTACCAATGGACGATTGTTTTGCGCAAGCTGCTATAGATTTTGGTGGTAGAAATTGGTTGGTTTGGGAAGCCGACTTTAAACGCGAAATGATTGGTAAAATGCCAACCGAAATGTTTTTTCACTTCTTCAAATCCTTTACAGATGGCGCAAAATGCAACCTAAACATCAAAGCAGAAGGTACAAACGAGCATCACAAAATTGAAGCAATTTTTAAAGCATTTGCTAAAGCAATAAAAATGGCTGTAAAACGCGATGTTGAAAAAATGATTTTACCAAGTACAAAAGGAATGTTGTAGTACTTGTCATTCCGTACTTGATACGGAATCTATAAAAAATGAACAATAATTAATAAGATTCCTGCCTTCGCAGGAATGACAATAAATGAAAATAGTCATCATAAATTACGGTGCAGGAAACATCAAAAGCATTCAATTTGCTTTTAAACGCTTAGGTTTTGAAGCGTTGTTAACTAACAATCCTGAAGAAATTAAAACAGCAGATAAAGTGATTTTTCCTGGTGTAGGCGAGGCGAGTAGTGCAATGCAAAAGCTAAAAGAATCAGGTTTGGACTTGTTGATTCCGCAGTTAAAACAACCTGTTTTAGGGATTTGTTTAGGTATGCAATTAATGTGTAAATCTACAGAAGAAGGTAACACAAAAGGATTAGGTATTTTTGATGTAGAAGTAAAACGCTTTTCAAGCACTGTAAAAGTGCCACAAATGGGTTGGAATACGATAAGTAATCTTAAATCAGATTTATTTAAAGATATTAAAGCAAATGAGTTTATGTATCTCGTGCATAGTTTTTATGCAGAACAATGCCAAGAGGCAATTGCAACTACAACTTATGATGTAGAATACACTTCAGCATTACAAAAAGATAATTTTTACGGTGTCCAATTTCATCCCGAAAAATCATCCTTAGCAGGCGAACAAATTTTGAGAAATTTCATCAATTTATAAAAAAAACAATTAGCTAAAAGCTAAAAGCTAAAAGCAAAAGGCGAAAAAATGAGAATAATACCAGCAATAGATATAATTGAAGGAAAGTGCGTAAGATTAACTAAAGGTGATTATAGCACAACAAAAATGTACAATGAAAATCCGTTAGAAGTTGCCAAACAATTTGAAGATGCAGGTATAGAATACTTGCATATGGTAGATTTGGAAGGCGCTAAAGCAGATCACGTAGTCAACTATAAAGTGTTAGAAAAGGTGGCAACAAAAACCAATTTAAAAATTGATTTTGGTGGCGGACTAAAATCCGACGATGATGTATTTACTGCTTTTAATTCTGGAGCAAGACAAATCACTGGTGGTAGTATAGCCGTAAAAAACACCGACACTTTTTTAAGATGGATTAATAAATACGGAACCCAAAAAATTATCCTTGGAGCCGATTGTAAAAACGAAAAAATTGCTATTTCTGGTTGGTTAGAAGAAAGTAGCTTAGAAGTTGTACCATTTATTCAAGAGTATCAAAAAAATGGTATTCAGTATGTGGTATGTACAGATATTTCAAAAGACGGTATGCTTCAAGGTCCATCGGTAGATTTGTATAAAAAAATAATCAACCAATGTACCAATGGTAGCGCAGATCAATCTGTAAAACTTATCGCTTCTGGCGGAGTAACAACTATTAAAGATGTTGAAATTTTATCTGAAATTGGTTGCGATGGAGTCATAATCGGAAAAGCCATTTACGAAAACAAAATAAGTTTAAAAGAATTAGAACGCTTTTTATAAAACTGTCATTCCGCACTTGATGCGGAATCTATTGTGAAACTAATATTAGATTCCTGCCTATGCAGGAAGTAAAATTATGCTAACAAAACGAATCATACCTTGTCTAGATATTAAAAACGGTCGCACCGTTAAAGGCGTAAATTTTGTTAATTTAAGAGACGCAGGCGATCCTGTAGAATTAGCAAAACAGTATGCGGTAAAAGGCGCAGACGAACTGGTGTTTTTAGATATTTCTGCAACTTTAGAAGGCAGAAAAACAATGATTGAAATGGTGCTGAAAGTCGCGGAACAAGTTAATATTCCATTTACAGTTGGTGGCGGAATTTCATCTTTAGAAGATGTAGATATACTTTTAAAATCTGGTGCAGATAAAATATCTGTCAATTCATCTGCAGTAAAACGACCAGAATTGGTAAACGAATTGTCAAGTAAATTTGGTAGTCAATGTGTTGTGGTTGCTATTGATGCCAAACAAGTTAATGGAGAATGGAAAGTGCATTTAGCTGGAGGAAGTATTCCAACCGAATTAGATTTATTTGATTGGGCAAAAGAAGTTGAAACAAGAGGCGCAGGCGAAATCTTATTTACTTCAATGAATAACGACGGAACAAAGAACGGATTTGCAAATGAAGCATTGGCTAAACTGTCAAAAACGGTAAATATCCCGATAATTGCTTCTGGTGGCGCAGGAACTATTCAGCATTTTACAGATACCTTTAAAGTAGGAAAAGCAGATGCAGCTTTGGCAGCAAGTGTTTTTCATTTTGGTGAAATAGAAATAAAAGATTTAAAAGACGAATTAAAACAGAATGGTATTTCTGTTAGATTATAACTTGTAATCCTGAACTTGATTCAGGATCTCATAAAAAAGTAAAAATATAATGAACATAGATTTCAATAAAAACAACGACGGATTAGTTCCAGCAATCATTCAAGATGCAACAACTAAAAATGTGTTGATGCTTGGCTATATGAATGAAGAAGCGTTTAAAAAAACACAAGACACTAAGTTGGTGACCTTTTTTAGTCGTACCAAAAAACGACTTTGGACCAAAGGTGAAGAAAGCGGTAACGTTTTAAACTTAGTAGATATTAAATTAGATTGTGATAGTGATACTTTGTTAGTAACTGTAAATCCAAACGGACCAACATGCCACACTGGAAGCGATACGTGTTGGAATGAAGACAATACTGAATCTTATGGATTTTTAACCCAATTAGAAAACACTATACAAAGTAGAGTAGAAGCTGGTAATACAGAAAAATCCTATGTAGCTTCATTATTTGCAAAAGGTATCAATAAAGTGGCTCAAAAAGTTGGTGAAGAAGCTGTAGAAGTTGTTATCGAAGCTAAAGACAATAACGACGATTTATTTTTAAATGAAAGTTCCGATTTATTATTTCACTATTTAATGTTGTTGCAGGCTAAAGGTTTTAAGTTAGATGATGTGGTTAAGGTTTTAAAAGAAAGAGAAAAATGATTTTTATTCATTTAACTTTTCCATTAAATAGCTGAAACCATAATACCAACAAGAACTATCTTCTATAGATATAAAATCAAAAGTTGAATCGTTGAGAAGTAAAGTTTTTTCAGTATTTGTACAATAAAAACCTTTTAAATCTAAATTGAACATTTCAAATTCAAATTCTTTTAAAAATCTAACTTGTTCGGTATTTAATTTTTTGTTTTTGAAGTTATCATTATTTATATAATAATCATTCCCCTTTTTTGAGATCTTAATTTCTCCTCCGTATGACGAAAAACATCCGGAAACATTATTAATCAACCGAATGGTTTCATTTTCTTGTAATTGATCTATAAAAGGACTAAAAGCCTTATTGTAATCAAGAGAGTCGACAAAATAATTAATAGTTGTTTTTTCTTGATCAATTTTAAAGTCGATTTCATTTTCAGAATTGTAAAATGAAGGATAAATTATTTTGTAGTTTCCATAGGGTAAAGTATTACTTAAATTCTGTAAATCTAGATGACTATAAGTTTTATCTTCTTCCATCGATTTGATAATGAAATATTTAATAAGTTTATCAGATTTATATTTAATAAATTTCTCATTAATTTCAACTACTCCTTTTTTTACTGTTTGTTCATTTTCTTTTTTGCATTCTTTACAATTGAAGAAGGTTGTCATTAATAATAAAAATAGAATAAGTTTTTTCATCTTTAATTTTTATTCAATTTATAAATAACAAACCCTGAAATCGTTGTAACGATTAGTAATACAAGTCCTTTTAAAGTATCGCTATAAATAAAACTTCCAATTGAAAACAATAATGCGTAAACACCAAAAACACCACAGAAAAAACTAATTGTTTTGTTGCCAAACCCTTTAAATTTTGATTCGTCACCAAAAATTAAAGCATTAAAAGTAATTAAAGTTTTTGCATCTGTAGGTTGCGTTAGTAAGGTCACGATAATCCAACCTATAGTTGTAATTACTACACCTAAAACTAATTGCCAATGTCCAGCAATAGCAACCAATGGTGTATCTAATTTTCCGTTTATAAAGAAGAATACAGCAATTAAAAACGAAATGATCATAGCTGCAATTTCGCTGTACGGATTAATTCTGCTCCAAAACCAACGTAAAATAAAAAGTAATCCTGTTCCAGCTCCAATTTGAAGTAATAAATTAAATACATCTGCTGCCGATTGTAAATAAAATGAAAATAAGGCAGCGCATAACATTAATAATACTGTAGAGATACGTCCAACTAATACTTGTTGTTTTTCGGTAGCATCTGGTTTTAGAAATCGTTTGTAAAAATCGTTTACTATGTAAGAACTTCCCCAATTTAATTGTGTCGAAATAGTGCTCATAAACGCAGCAATAAGCGATGTTAATACAATTCCTATTAATCCAGCAGGTAAATATGTCATCATTGCTGCGTAAGCTACATCGTGACCTTGCATTTGCTTTGTAAGGTTAGGAAAGGTTTCTGAGATGGCATTTAAATTAGGAAAAACAACAATTGAAGCCAAACCAACCACAACCCATGGCCAAGGACGAATTGCATAATGTGCTACATTAAAAAATAAAGTTGCCCAAGTCGCGTGTTTCTCGTTTTTAGCAGCTAGCATACGTTGTGCAATATATCCGCCGCCACCAGGTTCTGCACCAGGATACCACGTGCTCCACCATTGTACCGCTAACGGAATAATTAGCAAAGTTATTAGTGCTTCTGTGTTACTAAAATCTGGAAAAAATGCTAATTTATCTACTACATTTTCATTTATTAAAAGGTTATCTATTCCACCAATTTCTGGAATATTAATTATGTATATTGTAGCCCAAATACTTCCTACCATAGCAATGATAAACTGAATAAAATCGGTAATTAACACACCTTTTAATCCTCCTAAGGTAGAATAAACAACCACAATAATTGAAGCATAAAGCAGCATTTCTTCTTGAGAAATTCCTAATAAAATATTTGCAATTTTCGCACCAGCCAAACATACGCCAGCCATAGTGATAATATTAAAGATTACACCAAGATAAATAGCTCTAAATCCGCGTAAAAAACTAGCCGTTTTTCCGCTATAGCGTAATTCGTAAAACTCTAGATCTGTAGTTATTCCGCTTTTGCGCCATAATCTAGCGTAAAAAAACACGGTTAACATACCGGTAAGTAGCATTGCCCACCAAACCCAGTTTCCAGAAACTCCGTTTGTTCTAACTAATTCTGTTACTAATCCAGGTGTATCTGCAGCAAATGTTGTAGCAACCATGCTTACACCAAGTAACCACCAAGGCATGTTTCGGCTTGATAAGAAAAACGATTTTGTGTCTTTACCAGCTTGTTTAGAAACAAAAATTCCTATTCCTGCAAATAGAATTAAAAAAAAGGCAATTATTACCCAATCTAAAGTAGATAAAACCATAATTATAAATGTTGATAAACAAATCTAAGATTTATTAATAAATAAAAAAGCATTAGAAATTTCTAATGCTTTTTTATAGGAGTTAAAACTTGTTACTTAAGCCAACCTTTTGCAATTCCTTTATTTGAAAAAATAATTAAAAGTATAGCAACAATTGGGATTGAAATAGACATACCTGTATCAAATCCAGACATTTTATCTGTAATTGGAGACATAAAAAATGTGTAAATAGATTGAACTATTACAGCGATAAATGAAGTAATAAATAAGATGTTAGCTAATTTTTTTCTTAATAATAACAAAATGCATGCACCAAATCCAGCAGATACAGCTATAGCAAATGCAGCTGTATACCAAGCAGGAAATTCTATTCTATATATTTCTTGTTGTTCTGGTGGCATTGCTGCTATAGCTTCTTCGGTTAAAAATGCTTGTCCAATATAAGCTAATACGCCCATTGTATTCCATATAAGCGCTACGATGCTAATAACCCAGAAGCTAATTGGTGGTTTTTGAGATGTTGTCATAATTTAAATTTTAGTTAGTTTATAAAAGACAATTTATAAATTTTTTGTCAATTGCGCCTTAAAAACTTATTTTCGGCACTAATTATGAAAAAGAAATTTTTTTACGTTATCACCATTCAATACTTAGGCTATCGTTTTCACGGTTGGCAAAAACAACCTGATGTAAAGACCTTACACTTAATGGTAGATCGTACTTTAAATTTCATCTTAGATAAAAAGCCTTTTAAAACCTTAGTTTCTGGTCGTACAGATGCTATGGTAAGTGCAGAGAATGCTGCTTTCGAGTTGTTTTTAGAAGAACCTATCGAAGAATTTGATGCGTTTTTAGAGTTGTTTAATTATAATTTACCACAAGATATTAGAGCTAAATCTATCCGAGAAGTAGATAGTAAGTTTAATATTATTCAATCTTCAAAAACCAAAGAATACGTTTATATATTTGCGTTTGGCGGTAAATTTCATCCATTTTGCGCGCCAATAATGACTACAATTCTTGATCCTTTAGATATACAGATCATGAAAACAGGCGCCAAGCTTTTTGAAGGTAAACACTATTTAAAGAACTATTGTTTTAGGCCAACAGACAATGGTATTTACGAAAGAGAAATTGAAACCTGTGAAATTGTCGAAAATACACTTTATACAGCAAATTTTTTCCCAGAAACTTCATATATGCTTCGTGTTAGAGGTAAAGGATTTATGAGAAATCAAATCCGATTAATGATGGGCGCATTAATAAATTTAGGTAAAGGTAATCTAACCTTAACGCAGATAGAGTCTAGTCTTACAAAAGATAACGATGTTGTTATAGATTATGTAGCACCAGCTTCTGGGCTTATTCTTCACAAATTAGAGTTTGAATAATCTGTTAAGTCTTTTAACAACCTTCAATTTTCTTAACACAATTTTATGTTAAAAACTTCAGCTTATAGTTAAAGCTAGTTAAATACTTCGTAATCAGTGTTGTTTAAGTGTATCTTCACATTGTTAAACAAACCAAACAACCAAAAAAAAGATTATGAGTTATTTAAATATGCAAGATGAAAAATTATTACCAGTAGTAATGGACTTAAACACATTACTGTCTGATTATCACATGTATTACCAAAAACTAAGAAGTTTTCATTGGAATGTGTTGGGAAAAAACTTTTTTGACCTTCACGAGCAATTTGAAAACATGTATAACGACGCGAAGATTAAAATTGATGAAATCGCCGAACGCATTCTAACTTTAAGACATCATCCGGTAAGTAAGTTTAGTGATTACATTAAAATAGCAACTGTACAGGAAGAAAGTGCTATGATATCTGACCAAGCGATGATTAATTCTCTTCTAAAAGATCACAAAATAATTCTAGCGCAAATGTCTAATGTTATAGAAAGTGCAGAAAAGGCAAATGACGAAGGAACAATAGATTTAATAGGAGCATACATTAGAGAGTTAGAAAAAACTAGTTGGATGTTAAATGCATGGTCAAAAAAGACGTCAGAACAATTAAAACAAGATAAGGTAATAAGTTAATGTTTGAGTTTAAGCTTTATTATTTATTAACCTTAAAATCAAAATATTATGAAAAATCAATTAACCGAAGCATACAATTTATTAATAGATAAACTAGAAGGATGGTTTAATATAATTGTAACCAATATCCCTAATTTAATTTTAGCCGTTTTAGTATTAATCACAGCTTATTTTGTTTCAAAATATGTGAACAAATATGTAAGCAAATTAATGGCAAGTAGAGTGCAACAAAACTCTATTACTAACATGGTAGGACGTATATCTGCTGTAGTTGTTGTGCTAGCAGGTTTGTTTTTAGCCTTAGGAATTTTAAACTTAAGTAAAACATTAACCTCTTTATTAGCAGGAGCAGGAGTAGCAGGATTAGCAATTGGATTAGCCTTACAAGGTACATTATCTAATACGTTTGCAGGTGTAGTTTTATCTTTTAGAAAAAAAATACAGATAGGACATTGGGTAGAAACTAATGGGTTTTCTGGAGAAGTTATGGATATAAATCTTAAAGATTTCACCTTAAAAGAAGCAGATAATAACATTGTTGTTATACCTAATAAAATGATTCTTGAAAATCCTTTAAAAAACTACACATTAACTACAAAAATGAGAGTATTCTTAGAATGTGGTGTAGGATATGAGTCTAATCTTGAAGATGTAGAACGTATAACTAAAGAAACTATTTGTAACACATTTGATCAGATAGAAAAACCAGAAGATGTAGAGTTTTACTATACAGAATACGGAGGAAGTTCTATTAACTATTTATGTAGATTTTGGATAGATGCAGAGAATGCTTTAGAAAAATTAAGAGCAAAAAGTAAAGCGATTATCGAAATTAAAAAAGCGTATGATAAATCCGAAATTAATATTCCGTTTCCTATCAGAACGCTACAATTTGACAACAAATTATCTTTTGATGCACCACAATTAGAAGATCAATTTTCAAACAACTAATACAAGCTTTTAAATAAGCAACACAATAATTAATAACCATTAAAAACCAAAAATTATGTTACGTTGGACAATCACATTTATTATTATCGCAATTATCGCCGGAATCTTAGGTTTTGGTGGCGTAGCTGGCGCAGCTGCAGGAATTGCTAAAATTTTATTCTTCATCTTTTTAGTGCTATTCGTACTATCACTTTTAAGAGGAGCAACCAGGTAAAACTAGTTAACTAATCAGTTGGTATAACTAATTTTAGAGGCAAATAAGCTAGCTGATTAGTTCTTATTTATTAACCAATTAAAACCACAAAAAATGAAAAAACTAATTTATACAGTAATGATCATGTTCTCTTTGGCAGTAATGTTTACGTCATGTAGAGAAGAAAAATCTCCGGAAGAAAAAATTGAAGAAGCTATGGATGAAGTAGGAGATGATTTAGAAAATGCTTCAGACGATGTTCAAGATGCAATGGAAGATGTGCAAGATGAAATTGAAGAAGTAAAAGAAGAAAGTCAAGACCAATAATAACCACTAAAAACCAAATATTATGAAATTCACATTAAAAAAATCAATCTACGCATTAGTATTAATGTTTTCTTTAGCAACTGCATTTACATCATGTAGAGAAGAAAAATCTACAGGAGAAAAAGTAGAAGACGCTGTAGAAGATGTAGCAGACGATATTGAAGATGCTGTAGATTAAAAAGCAATCAAAAAAAATTGCTATGAAATAAGAAATAAACATCAACACAGAAAAAGAAAAAACCATGAAAAATTTAATAATATTATCAGCATTTTTAACCTCTACGGTTTTTTATGCTCAAGATCAAGCAGCAAACGTAGATCATATAGAAACTACAACTACAAAAACAACATCTGTAAAAGTAAACGGTGAAAAAATAGAGCGTAAAGTAAAAGTAAATACAAAAGCAGAAACGCCTATTACCTTTGAAAAACAACCAGATGGAACGTTAGATAGAAAAAATAACCCAACAAAAATAGAAAGAGAAATATCTATAGATAACGATAACGATCCTTTTTATGATGAGACTACAAAAGAGGTATTTTATAGTTACAACGACAATAATTACACATTCACTTCTAACGATACTGGATTTGTAATTAATACGATGGAAAATGAACAATTATCTAAACATGCTAAAGCTTTAAAATTAAATAACAGTAATAGATATTTGTTTAAATCTGATAAATTAACAGGAGTAGGATATTTTAACGCCGAAGGAAATTTTGTAATAGAATATTACGATTCAGAAAAAGATGCACTAGTCACTAAAACGTATTTAAGTAAATAGTGTATTTAAATAAAAATAATAAAAGCTTCAGTTTTTCGCTGAGGCTTTTTTATTTTAGTACTTAAATTAATAGCTATGACTACTACTTTAACAAAAAACGTCTTTCAATTTTTAAACCAATTAGAACAAAATAATGATAGAGATTGGTTTAATGCACATAAAGACACTTTTAAATCTATAGAAAAAGAAGTTAAACAGTTTAATACTCACGTTTTTAATTTATTAAACACTCATGATGACGTCGATAAACTTAAATTATTTAGAATTTATCGAGACGTAAGATTTTCTAAAAATAAACAACCTTACAAAACCCATTTTGGTTGTTCTTTTAACAGAGTTAAACCTAAATTAAGAGGCGGATATTATATTCATATTCAGCCTAATAATCAAAGTTTTATAGCTACAGGATTTTGGGATCCAAATAAGGACGATTTATTTAGAATTAGAAAAGAATTTGAAATGGATGATGAAGATATCAGAGCAATTTTAAAGGATAAAGAATTTGCTTCTATTTGGGGAAATTTTAAAGGTGACGAATTAAAAACAGCACCAAAAGGATTTGATAAATCTCATCCAGCAATAGATTTAATAAGAAGAAAACAATTTATTTTTACCAAAGAATTTTCTGATCAAGAGGTATTGTCTCCAGATTTTATCACAACTATTGATCAAGCATTTAAAGCTATAAGACCGTTTTTTGATTTAATGAGTGATATTTTAACCACAGATTTAAACGGTCAATCAATAATTGATTAATTAGATTATTTGCTTAATTGTATACTTAGTCCCATTAAATTCAAATTGTTCACCTTCAGTTTTTTGTTTTAGCAGTTGTCCTATTGGTGATTGCAAAGAAATAGCGTAATAGGTGTTGTTATCAATTTCTATTTTACCTAAACTAATAGCAATAAAAAACTGTAAAGTATCTGTAATTACAAGACTTCCTAATGCTGCATTAGTAGAAAGTAAATTGGTTTTAACCAGTTTTAAATACTCGTGTGTTTTTCTAGCTTCATTTAAATAACCAATGTTTTTTTCTAGGTCATTCATTAATTTACCGTTACCAGAATCGTCATCTTCATTATTGCCTTTATCGTTACTTTCTAAAGATTCTTTAATAAGGTTAATTTCGTTTTTGTAATCATTTATGCGGTCTTCCACATGGTTGTTACAAATTTGCCAAAGTTGTTGTTTAATAGTCATTAACTGTTTTATACTGCAGCTAGATAATCTGGTTTTTCAAAAAGTTGAATATTACTTTGTAGTCGTTGCTTAACAATAGTCATCATACGTTTATTTAACGCAGACGAATTTTTTATATATATACTATATTCTAAAACCGTAAATTGACCTATTATCATGCCTTTTAAGCTATTTCTAAACTTGATATCTTTATGAATAGCGTTTTCTATATAATTAAGTCTTTTTTCTAAGGTTAGTTGATAAAATACATTTTTATGTTTTGCAATGTAGTTTTTAAAAACTTCTATTAATAAATCATTTTGAAGCTTAATTATAGGTCTTAAGGTTTCATTTTGAAATCTTTCGTCATTACTCATATGTTCATTTAAAACTATACTTTCTATAACTGGTCTTGCTTCTAATAATAGTTGATCTCTTGTAGTCATAACTTGAAGTTTTAATTAAAATTATTGATAATTTTAATACTTAATTAGAGCAAAAAAAAATGTTGTTAACTGTCTTATTAACAACATTTTTTATTTATTATGAAGTACTTAAATTCTAATTATTTTAATATGAAATAATTAGAATTAATAGTTTATCTATTAACGTAAACCCAACCAACAACAGGTTTGTCTTCTGGAAGTTCTATACAGTAATAATACGTTCCTGTTGGTAAAGGCTCGTTAGTATTTGTTATTCCATTCCATTCGTTTCTGTAGTTAACTTTACTATAAACTTCTTTACCGTATCTATTGTAAATTGTAATCTTTGTGGCTTCTAACCAAGACACTTCAAAATACTCGTTATACTCATCACCATTTGGAGAAATTCCTTGCGGAATAATACAGTTTTCTGGCGTTAAGTAAGTCAAGAATTCAGTATTACTACATACGTCATTTGTCGTGTATTGTACGGTGTAATATGTGTTTGGTTGTGTATTGCTAACTTCACCAGTTTCAGGGTTTATAACAGCGCCATCATTTGGTTCTGGATTAAAAGAGAATGTGCCTACTGTAGTTCCTGTTACAATCATTTTTGCAGAATAACAGAATAAATTGTCTTCGTCTAATTCAAAACTTGCATCATCTAAAGGTAGTAAAGTCACTGAAACAACAGCAAATTCCTGACAAACCGTTTGAGGTGTTGTGTATCTAACTTCATAGGTTTCACCTGGATTAGCATTATAAATTTCTCCTGTAGTAGGATTTATCATAGCGCCATCAAAAGGCGTTGTTTCAAACATAAATGATCCGCCTTGTGTTCCTGTTACGTTAAAGTTTGCACCTTCACAAGCAATTGCACTAACTTCAAAATCAGGATTAGCAATGATGTGATTTATATTTACCATATATACTTGCGAACATGTTCCAAGCGAAACTTCAATTTGATATTCACCAGTATCATTAACATTATTTATAGTGTTTGACGTTTGGTTAGGTATTATTGTGTTGTCTAGATACCATTGGTAAGTTTCGGTCCCATCAAAATTTCCACCAGTTAGTGTTAATGTTGTCGTGTCTTCATTACAAAGCGTTATTATATCGTTATCATCTGGAGCAACACTAGATTGTAATTGTAATCCACTAAAAGGATCTTGAACTGTCACATCAAATTGACAGAATATTGTAGTTCCAACACTATTTGAAGCTGTATATTCTACAGTTGTTGTACCAATAGGAAATGCTTGATCTGGATTAAATCCTTGAAGCAAAGTTACACTTGTGTTTGTTGGATCACAATTATCTGTAATTGTAGGAATACTAAAATTTGGAATTGCATAACATTGTCCAGCGTCTGTCGCAATGGTAATGTCTTGTGGGCAAAAATCAAAGCTAATATCGTCACAAACGGTAGCTAAAGTAACTGGTCCAACCCAATTGCTCATGCTAGTACTACTACAAATTGCACTTATGTAAAAATCGTAAGTTGTATTTATATTTAAACCGGAATAAGTATAAGGCATTGTATTAACTGTAATTCCAGATCCTGTTGGAGTCATTCCTGTAGGAACAGCTTCAATTTCCCAACTTATTGCAGATCCAACTTCTGTCCAGTTTAAATCTATAGTTGTAGCTGTAGGATTTGATGCTGTAAAATTAATAGGTTCTGGACAAGGTAGCATACTTTCTATAGTAATATCATCTATTGCCATATCAGATGTGTAAGAGCTACCTCTAATACCTCTAAATCTAACTTGAAAATTAGAAACGGTTTCATAACTACTAATATCTATCACTTGGTTTAACCAAGCGCTACTATTAGAACTTTGTTGTTGACCATTTAAAACAAAAACATCTTGTACCCAATTTAATCCATCATAAAGATCGACGTGTAATTCTCCCATTGCTGATCCGTACATATGGTAATTAAAATGAAGTACAGTATTTGTAGATGTTGTTAAATCAAATATTGGAGATAATAAAATCGCTACATCACCTGTGTTTGCAGGAGAAGAAGCTTCAGTATAAAAATAATTTGTACCATTTGCAGCAGCGTTTGGACCAGTTCCTATAGATGCTGTACCAAATGAATTTGCTCTCCATTCATAATTAGAATCTACCGCAGACCAACAATTATCAATTAAACTAGCGTTACCTAGTAATTGTGTTTCTACAGGTTCTACATAAGGAACACTTAAAGTAACACATGGTGTAGAAAATGTTTCTGGACCTGCTAATTCACTACAACCTGTATTGGACACAGCTTGAATATACACATCGTAATCTGTATTAGCTGTTAAGTTAGATACCGTATATGGTATACTATTTACAATTGTGCCTGTTCCAGTTGGTGTTGTTCCTGCTGGAACTATCTCTATATTCCAAGAAGTTTCTGTTCCTCCAGGTAACCAATCTATAATCGCATTAGTCGCTGTTATAGAAGAAATAGTTATGTTTTGAGGCGCAGGATATGAAGGATTAACTGTTACTGTTGCTGTACAAGTTTCAGTGTTTCCATAAATATCTGTAACTGAAAGTATAACACTATTATTACCTACATCCGAACAATTAAAATTAGTTTGCGATAAATTTAAACTTTGTATTCCGCAAGTATCAAAACTTCCATCATCAATATCTGATGCGGTAATGCTTGCATTACCTAAATTGTCTAAATCAATTGTTATGTCTTGACAAATAACTGTTGGAGGCAAATTATCTTCTGCATTCACAGAAGTTGATGCAGACGCATTACAATTTGGTGAATTAACAGTTAAAGTTACATTGTAATTACCTTCTGTAGCATAAGAATGACAAGGCGTTGCAAGAGTAGACGTATTACCATCGCCAAAATCCCATAAATAGTTGGCATTTGTGTTAGCAGATACTAATACATTATCTAATCCCCAATTGTCGTATTGGCTACCACTATTATCTTGCTGAAACCATCTAAATAATGTGTTAGCCGTTTGAGCTGCAACAGGAATATTCTCTGTGTATTGTGTCCAACTATATAATGGATCTGTTAATATATCTGTAGGAATCCAATAATTAATATCTACCCAAGTAGCACCATTATTTATAGAATATTGTAATCTAACACCTTCTTCTGGTAAATCTGCAGTTTCACAACCAGGATCTGGATCATCTGCACCATATCGCATGTAAAACTGTATAATTCCACCTAAAGATACATCTAAAGTATTTGTGGTAACTTGTCTATAACCGTTAGAATCTAATGTTGTCGCCCAAAAATATGGCGAATTATCTACCATATCTGTAATACAAGGTGTTCCTACTGCATAAGGAGAAGAATTCCATCCTGTTGGTAATACTCCAGAATTAAAATCGAAAAATGTTCCAAATTGACTACCAATAGGGAAGAAGCAGTATTCTAAACAGTTATCTGTGCTTTCTAAAGCATCGATTGTAAAGATGCATGAAATGGTTGTTAAATTTACTGGTCCAATCCAATTACTATATCCATTAGCTAAACAATTTGATCTAAGGTATACATCATAATTTTCTCCAGAAATTAAATTATCTACTGTATAAGGATTTGCATTTATAGCAGTTCCTGTTCCTGTTGGTGTTGCTCCGGATAAAACAATTTCGTATTCCCAATCTAAAGCAGATCCATTTTCTGTCCAGCCAAAAGTTGCAGTTGTTTCGCTTGTTCCAATAATATTTAATCCTGAAGGATCTGTACATTGCGCATTAATTACATGACTGCTTAATGCTATAAGTATAAATAAAATAAAGTTTTTCATGTGTAATGCGTTATAAAGTTTTTACAGATAAGTTTTTAAAGTTTGCGTATTCTAATTGCACATTGGTTGTGCTTTTTAAAAACTTATTAAACACGAAAAAGCTTTTTTGATTAGATAAGTTGTAAGTAGGGATAAAATCTTGGTTAGGTTGTAAAACCGTAGCGCGATAAAGCTCTCCAGAATTTGTATGCACTTTATCCGAATTGCTGTATTTAAGCTCAAAATCCCAATTTATAAATACTTGTTTATTGGTCTTGTTTTTAAATTTATATTGTACATATTCTTTAAAAATCCCGTTTTTTTCATCACTTACGTTAACGGTTCTTTGGCTAATGGTTACTAATTCTAAATCTTTAGTAACAGTCCAATTATTTACTACAGTAAGTTTTTCTTGAGCGTAGGTTAAAAAAGTGCTAAAAACAAGCACTAAGGTTAGAAGGTTTTTCATTTATTGATTAATTTAGAAGTCTAACCTAAACATTATCTATATCTTTTAAAAAAAATATAGATAAACAGTAAAAAAACACTTATTAAAAACATATGAGATTTCACACAAGAAAATGGGTAAAACCCGAAGATTTAAATCCTAACGGAACATTATTTGGTGGTAAATTACTAGCTTGGATAGACGAAGAAGCTGCGCTTTATAGTATAGTACAACTAGAAAATAATAGAGTTGTTACCAAATACATGAGTGAAATTAATTTTATGAGTAAAGCTACAGAAGGCGATATTGTTGAAATTGGTATTGACGTTAAAAAATTTGGTAGCTCTTCCTTAACACTAAAGTGCGAAGTGCGTAATATGCGAACACGCGAAACCATTATCACAGTAGAGGATATTATTATGGTAAATTTAGGAGACGATGGTAAACCTAAACCACATGGTAAAACCAAAATAGAATATATAAAAGATAGATTAAAAGAACAATAACAGGTTATTCTGCAAGCAATGTTTTAATTCTAGATTCCAGAGCGTTTCCAGATATTTTTTCACTAGCAATATTACCATTTTTATCAATTAATAACTTAAACGGTATAGACTCTACACCATATCTAAAAGCAATACTTTTATTATTGTCTATAATATGATAATCCCATTGTAAATTATCGGTTGCAATTGCATTTATCCATTCGGTTGTCCCTTTATCTTCGCTAATGCTAAATATCTCTAACCCTTGATTATGGTATTTATTATATAAGGTGACTAATTGCGGATTTGTAGCTCTACATGGTCCACACCAACTTGCCCAAAAATCTATTAAAATTACTTTTCCTTTTGGTATGGATTGTAGACTTAATGTTTCGCCATATGGATTTACACCAGAAAAACCGTAAGCTTTTGGCCTATATTCTATTTTTTTTATAGGTGTTTCGGTTAGTTGAATATCTATAATTTTAGAGTTTCTGTCTGTAGTTTCTATTTCAGTAATTACAGAATCTAAAGTCTTTACACTTGCAATACTTTTTAAATCAGGAGATAGATTATCAAATAAAGTTCTAATTTCTTTGATTCCGTAAGCATTAATTTCATTTTTTAAAAGTATTACCGATAAATAAGAATTTGGGTTGTTTTTAATGAAATCTCTTGTATAACGGCTTCTTTCAGCAAATAACTTTACTCTGTCTAACTTAAGTTTCGCAATTTTTTTAGATGAAAAATCGCCTTTTAAGTCATAATACAATTTCACACCTTTATTTCTAAATGCAGTTATACTATCTCTGTAAGATTTGTATTGTTTTTGAATCGTAGTTGAAGAATAACTTGCCGATTTTTCTACATTTTGATTAATAAATACTTCAATTTTCGAAGCGTCTACAAGAAATCTAAACGGAGAATCACTTAAGTTAGTAGTGATAATATATTCTTCTGGATTTGATATAAATCCTGAAAAATTAAAGGTTTTATTTTTTACAATAGCGCTATCTATAATTTGCGGTACATTAGTTTCAATCCTACTAAGGTAAACCGTCTTTAAACTATCGCTAAAAGTTAATCCAGAGATATAAAACTGGTTGTTTTCCAGTTTTAGGATAGGAGTAGGATTAACTGAAGTTTCAGTTTCAACGTTATCAGCATTTTTGTTGCAAGTAAATAAAAGAAAGATAATAGCGATACCAAAAATTCTATTAAAAATGCTCATATTGAATTGTTTAACCAGTCCAATATTACATTTTTTTTAGTTTACTTTTTTGGTGCTAAAAATTTTTTATCAACATAAAAGGTACCAAACGGAATTAAAGATGCTGCTAATATTAT
This sequence comes from Mesoflavibacter profundi, assembly GCF_014764305.1. Lineage (NCBI taxonomy): Bacteria > Pseudomonadati > Bacteroidota > Flavobacteriia > Flavobacteriales > Flavobacteriaceae > Mesoflavibacter > Mesoflavibacter profundi. The sequence continues at coordinate 2,807,499 of NZ_CP061703.1, read as the reverse complement.
TAAAAATGTACGCTTATTCCATTGTTGTTCAGGCTTTAAAAGTATTGCTAAAGCTATGTAGGCAACAAATAATAAACCATGTGGCATACCTAATAATCTTACATAAGTTGGATCGTTACCAAAGTGCTTTAAAGGTGTAGCTATAAATAATAAAAGAATATATGAGATACCTTCTAATAAGGCAACAATTCTAAATACATTAAGTAAACTCATAATCAAAAAATTTATGCAAAAATATTACATAATTACTGGTTTAAGCTAAAAATTTTCAAATTCTTTATTTGTAAAGTTTGACTTTGTTGATGTTTGAAATTTACAACTATTGCATTGAAAATTATATGTTGATATAGCTGTTCAAATGTAACTTGCACATGTAAAATTCAATACTAGCTAACATGACATTCAAATTAAAACTAAGCTTATTTTTATTAATGCTATTCACCTTAAATATTATAGCTCAAGACAAGGTAAAACAACCACTTTTAGATAGTTTTACAGGTACTATCGCAGCGACTAATAATGGTATTTCTTTAGTGCCAACATTTTCTTTAGGTGATCCTGCCGCTTTGTTAGAATTAAAAATGACTAAAGGTAGATTTAGTTTTGAGCCAGATATGCGATTTGCTTTAGAAGGAAAACCTTGGTCTTTCTTGTTTTGGTTTAGATATAAAGCCATAAAAAAAGAAAAATTAAACTTACGTGTTGGTGTTCATCCAGCGCTTAATTTTAGAGATAAAACCTTAACTGTAAACAATGTACAAGAAACGTTTATAGAATCAAGACGTTACTTGGCAGGAGAAGTTGCACCTAGCTACAAACTATCTTCAAAAACAAGTGTTGGTATGTATTATTTATACTCTAAAGGATTTGATCAAGGTTTAAAAAACGGACATTTTTTAAATGCAAATGCTAATTTTTCTAACTTAACAATTGTTAAAGATTGGTTTTTGAATATTACCGCCTTAGCGTACTACTTAAATTTAGATGCTAAAGATGGTTTTTATACTGCTGAATACATTACTCTTGAAAAGAAGAACTTTCCTTTAGCGCTACAGACAATTTTAAATCACAAGCTAAATTCAAATATAAAAAGTGAATCTTTACTTTGGAATGTGTCTTTAATTTATTCGTTTTAAATGTTTGAAATTTATAACTTTAACACATGGAAAGTTTAGATCAGTTTTACAAAAACAAAAGTCAATGGATACCAAAATCTTTACAAACAGAAATTGGTCATTTTAATATTTTTAAACTTCAGCCTTATGTTGCTGGTCAACCTACAAAAATACCTTATCAAAGACGAGATTTTTATAAAATCATGTTAGTAAAAGGGCAAAGCAAGGTACATTTTGCCGATCGTGTAGTAAAAATTAATGCTCAAGCTTTATCATTTTCTAATCCGCAAATTCCTTATAAATGGGAACATTTAGATACGATTAGAGAAGGTATTTATTGCATTTTTGATACTCATTTTTTTCATCAATTTGGTACGTTTAATAATTATGAAGTTTTTAAACCAGATCATGATCATATTTTTGAACTTTCTGCAGAAGATTACAACAAGCTTTATCATATTTTTGAAAATATGGAAGCCGAACTTTCTTCAGGCTACAAATACAAGTACGACGCAATACGAAATCAAGTGTTTAACTTACTTCATTTTGCTCTAAAATTAAATCCAACAATTACTACGAAAGAAGCGCAAGTTAATGCATCTCAACGTATTTGTATGTTATTTACAGAATTGTTAGAAAGGCAATTTCCGTTAGATAATAATCATCCAAAAATTCAATTAAAATCTGCTTCAGATTATGCAAACAAGCTAAATATTCATGTAAATTATTTAAACAAAGCAGTTAAAGAAATCACCGGAAAAACAACAACACAGTTAATAGCAGATCGGATTTTACAAGAATCTAAAGTCCTTTTAAAACAGCCTAATTGGGATATTTCTCAAATTGCTTATGCTTTAGATTTTAAAGAAGCTACACATTTTAGTAACTTCTTTAAAAAACATGTTAGCATAAGTCCGTCGCGATTTAGAGTTGGATAAACTACGCTTAAAACAGTTCGTGTTTTAAAGCATTTTTTATTATGAATAATTGAAAAAATAGATTCCGCATCTAGTACGGAATAAGTTAGAAGTAGAGTAGTGGCAGCTATTGAATTTCTAAACAATTTCCTAATTATTCGTCAAACCAATATAAGAGCCATACCTTTGTAGCTATTTACAAATTATAAACAAAAATTATGAGTAAAGTAAAAGCAAACGATACTGTAAAAGTACATTACACAGGTAAATTAACCAATGGACAAGTGTTTGATACATCGGCAGAAAGAGAACCGTTACAAGCACAATTAGGACAAGGACAATTAATACCTGGTTTTGAAAACGCTTTAATAGATATGGCAGTTAACGAAAAGAAAACCGTAACAATTGCCAAAGCAGATGCTTACGGAGATGTACGTACAGAATTGTTTCAAAAAATATCAAAAGAAGAGTTACCAAAAGAAATTACACCAGAAGTTGGAATGGGCTTAATGGCGTCAAGACCTGATGGATCACAACAGCAATTACGTGTTGCAGAAGTAAATGAGAACCATATTGTTATTGATGCGAATCATCCTTTAGCTGGTCAAGATTTAATATTTGATTTAGAAGTTGTAGGAATCAACTAATAAATTCCTGCGAAAGCAGGAATCTTAATAGTAGTCATTTCGAGCACGGTAAGAAATCGCATAATTAAAGAACCTATCAACATTTAGATTTATAATGAAAAACGCTTTAAAACATTCTAAAGCGTTTTTTTTATGATAATAGTTTCAATATCTAAAATTGAATATTATTATGTAAAATAGAATTAAATAAATCTATTCTTATAATTTTTATGATAAAATAAGAGATGAAAGAATTAGTTTTTCAATAAATATCTTCAATTTAAACGCTGAATTTTAATCGCTGAGAATCGCGTATTTGAAAATTTACGATCATTTGTACAGAATATTAAAATTATGAGAATTAAGAAATATGACCATTTTTAGGTTTTTTAAAGTCATTTAGAACAACGTGAGAAATCACATTATTTTTATTATAAAATTTATATTAAATATAGATTCTAAATTAAGTATTGAAAACAAATATTATTTGGATTGATAATAATTAGCTTTACATAATCATTTACGATATAAGTCTAAACACATTATATCGATGACTATGTAAAATAACACTTCGTGCTATTACGTTAATTATTATAATTGTTCTATAATTTATATTATGTAAAATAGAATATTTTAAAGTCATCATTTCTAACGCATAATGATAAATAAAAAAACGCTTAGTGTTTTACTAAGCGTTTATAACTAATCAATATATATTAATTCTACAGAATTAATAATCTGTATATCCTTCTTTACCTGGTGTATAAAATGTATCAGGATTAGGATCTTTTAAAGTTTTGTTTGATTTTAGTTTGTCAACTAAATCTGGATTAGATATGTACGGTCTACCAACATAAACTAAATCCATTCCAGAATCTAAAACCTTTTGTGCATCAGTTTCATTTGTAACGCCGCCACCAGAAATTACTGTTCCTTCAAAATGTGACTTAATAGTTGCCTTAATATCTGTTTCAAATTCTGGTGCGCCCATTGCTGTATGATCTGCAATATGAATATAAGCGATGTTTAAAGCTTTTAATTCATCGGCTAAATATGTGTAAAGGTCTACTAAATCTTCATAGTTATGTTGTACATCACCGTTTGCGCCATAAGGTGAAACTCTAATACCAACTTTATTGGCGCCAATTGCATCAACCACTTTTTTTGTAGTTTCTAAAACAAAACGTGCTCTGTTCTCAAAATTTCCTCCATAATTATCGTCTCTAACGTTAGATTTTGGATTTAAAAACTGTTCTAATAAATATCCATTTGCTGCATGTAATTCAACACCATCTATTCCTGCATCTACTAATAATTTTGAACTATTAACATATTCATTTTGAGTGTTTTCAATGTCTTTTAAAGTCATCGCTCTTGGTGTAGTATGTGGCAACATACCTTTAGTATCTGTGTACATTTCTCCAGCAGCTAGCACAGCACTTGGTGCTATAACTTCTCCTCCATCTGGTAAATTTTCTTCTGAAGCTATGCGACCACAATGCATTAATTGTACAAATATCTTTCCATTATTTTTATGTACTTGTTCTGCAACGTTTTTCCAACCTTCGATTTGCGCCGGACTGTAAGCTCCTGGTATACGAGCATATCCAAGTCCGTTTACAGATGGTGAAGTTCCTTCAGAAATAATCAAACCAGCAGATGCACGTTGGCTGTAATATTCTGCCATTAAATCGTTTGGAATATTATCTATAGCACGACTTCTAGTCATTGGTGCCATTACAATTCTATTCGATAATGTTAAATCTTTTAATTGATAGTCTTTATATAATGTCATAATGTAATTTTTTATGTAAATATATTTACCATGGAATATATCTCCAAGTAGTTTAACTTTATTTTATAATTTATAGTAACTAATAAAAGCCGACTTAAATTTTATTAAATCGGCTTTTATATCGCTATTAATCAATATTTTATTGGTTTATTATTTGTCCGTTTGCTCTAAACTCGACATCTTTATTTTTTCCTTTTTGTTTAAATTCGACGTCGTAAAATTCTCCTTTAGTAGCGCTTTGTACATATTCTACTTCGGTAATTTCTTCACTATCGTATTTATCTTTAATTACAGATCTTATAGCTTTAGGTAGCTCATCTTTTTTAATACTAGATTCTGTTTCTATCCATTGCCCGTTAGCACTAAAGTCTGCTCTATACTTTTCGCCATCTTTTTTAAAATGTGCTTCAAAGTTACCATGTGCATCGGTTTCCCAATCTGGATTGGTTTCATCTGGATATTTATCTGTAAAGGCTTGTTTTACATTCTCTGGAACTTGACCTTTAGCTTGAGTACAATTAAATAGAACTGCAAAAAATGTTAAGAAAGCAAAGGTTTCTATTGTTGTTTTTAATGTTTTCATAATTATTAATGGTTTGGTTTAGACCTAAATTACTAATTTAAATGCTTGATTTTTAATAATTAACTAACATTAGCTTTTGTTAAGAAAACCTTATGATTTAGAAGTGTTAATTAAAAATTAAACAGTATTTTTAATAGATACAAGCAGTTATTTTTGTTATCCAACCTAAACTAATATTAATGTTAAAACAACTAACAACTACAATCGCTTTATTGGTTTGTACTTTATCCCTTTCTCAATCATTAACGTCTAATCAAATTAAGCAATTAATAAGCAGTTATAAATCTGATGTACGTGGACCTTACCAACGTATTAAATGGTTTTGTGATGATGGTACTGAACGCGAACCAAAAGATCCTTGCCCAGACAAAATTGGTGGTGTACAACATGCAAAATATAAAGAGAGTTTAATACAGTTAAGAGAACAAAACCACCTGTTTTTTGGTGATATTCTAGCTGCAGAAGACCAAGACCAATTTCTTGATAAGGCTAATTTTTACAATCATTTAAAACAATATCAAATAAATAAATATTTATATAGCGTAGACAATGGTTGGGTTTTAAGAAAAGCACAATATTACCGTGGAGCATTTCAAAGTGAAGATGAAGAAGCTTGGGGAAAATCCTTCTTTTTAGATATACTAAAAGATGACAGTTTTGTTACCTCGCAATATTATTTAATTAGACAAGCATTAAAAGATATACCGCATAATGGAGATAACAATATTGCACAATTAATGCGAAGTCAGTCCAAAATTTTATCTGAAGATTTGCAAGATTTTATGTCCTTACGCATTAAAATTCATGGGCAACCAGATGCAAATGATGTAGAGTTAGTTAAAGCATATTTTAATAAAAATCAGTCTAAGTTGTCATTAAAGCAAAAGCAACAGTTTGAAGAGCTAATTCAAACCATGCAAACGTTTTATGCTCCTTTAGATTTTGATGCTTTAATAAACGATATCAAACAAATAGACACAAAAAACAGTACTTACTTATCTATTGTCGCATTTTTAAATCAGGATAAAAACGAAACCAATGTGGCGCATTTAGTTCAAGATTTATCCAATTTATTATATACAATTAGGACAAATATTTTAGATTTTAAAAGTAGTGAAGATCGATTATTACTATTGGATTTAACTAACCAATTAGAAAAAACTTTGCTAATAGAATCTCAAAATTATACCACTACTACTCTACACGACAATATTTTAAAAATTAACACTTTAGCTTGTGCTGCAACTGGTACAGGTTTAATTGAAAATTGGGAATACAACGCTATAGAAAACCGTTTAAACACGCCTTTATTAGAAGATCAATTAACTTTAAATACGCTTAATGAGTATTTAATTGCAAGTAGAAGTTTAGTCGAATGGTCTAGCGCTATGCCTAAAGCTGTTTATAATACTATAATTGAAAGCTACACAGATTTTGAGCCATTAGCATATGGTTTTATAGACGACAAAGTAAGAAGCAGTATCGCTTTAAATTTAGGAGAAACTGTTAGTAATCTTGGTGTTTTTATAGCTAAAGAAAGTAAAATAAAAAATGACATTGAAAACCTTTCTAATTCTAGTAGTGTTAGAGGATTAAATCCAGGATATGCAAAAGGTACTTTGGTCGTAGTTGATGGAAATCCAGATAAAATTGAAGTTAACACCAACAACATCTATATTTTTGAACGTCCACCAAGCGACTTAAAACCAGTTGCTGGTATTTTTACAGTTTCTGAAGGTAATTTAGTATCTCACGTTCAACTACTTGCTAGAAATTTAGGAATTCCCAACGCTGCATTATCTTATGATAATTTGAAAGAATTAAAACAACTTGATGGACAGACTGTTTTTTATGCAGTTTCCAATAAAGGAAATGTTATTCTTAAAAAAGAAAATCAAATGACTAGTCAAGAGTCTAGTCTATTTACAGCACAACAACAAAATAAAAATGTAATTGAAGTACCTACAAACCAAATTCGTTTAGATATTGATAATGTTGTTAATATGAGAGATGTAAATGCAACAGATTCTGGTAAATTATGTGGACCAAAAGCTGCTAATTTAGGCGAATTAAAAGCTCAATTCCCTGATCATGTCGTAGAAGGTTTAATTATTCCTTTTGGAATTTTTAAAGCGCATATGCTTCAAGAAATGAATACAACTACAGGTCAAACCTATTGGGAATATTTAAACAGCATTTTTGCAAAAGCAAAAACAATGCGAGAAGATAATATTGATGAGACTACAATTGAAAATATGCAACTAGACGCATTTAAAACATTGCGAGAAGCCATTGTGAATATGCCTTTAAAACCTGAGTTTATAAACGATATAAAACGTCAATTTAAAGTTGCTTTTAAATCAAACTTAGGTCAAGTACCAGTGTTTTTAAGAAGTGACACTAATATGGAAGATTTAAAAGAGTTTACTGGAGCTGGATTAAATTTAACCTTATTTAATATTTTAGATGAAGACGAAATTTTAAAAGGAATTAAACGTGTTTGGGCATCTCCTTACACAGAAAGAAGTTTTAAATGGCGTCAAAAATACTTATCAAATCCAGAAAATGTTTACCCTTCAATTTTAATTATACCTAGTGTAGATGTAGATTATTCTGGTGTAATGATTACAAAAGGCATAAATCAAGGAACTGATAAAGATCTTACTGTTGCCTTTAGTTTAGGTGCTGGCGGCGCTGTAGATGGTCAAAGTGCAGAAACAAGATTAATTACAAATCAAACAGACTATTTATTAGCACCAGCAAGACAATTACAGTTTATTAGGTTACCTAAAACTGGTGGCGTTAAAACGTATGCTACATCTTTTAATGCACCAATTTTAAACCAAAAAAACATAGATCAAATTAATAAACTTGCAAATTCTATTAGAAAACACATGGGAACAGATCAAGCTTATGATGTAGAGTTTGGATTTAAAGACAATAATTTGTGGTTATTTCAAATACGACCATTTGTAGAAAATAAAACTGCAAAAAGTTCAGAATATTTGCAATCCATTTCACCTAAAATAGATCTTAATCAAACCATTTCTTTACAAACCACATTATAATTATGAAACATTTACTTTATATACTTTTATTAGCCTTTACTCTACTCTCTTTTGGTGTAATTTCTTATCCGATTGATGGTTATGAGAGTACAGGAATTAAACGACTATATCAAATAAAAAAACTAAGACAAGACGGTAAAAAATACACCAGAATTCCTGCTGGAGCTTATAAAAATTTAGAAGATATAAAACTAAATTTAACCACTTTAGCTAAAGATAGTATTAATACGCTTTTAGTGGAAGACAACCAATTTGCAAAAAAAATAAAAGCGTTAATCCCAAATAGCGGTTATTCTGTAGCTGTTTTAGATATGACTAATACAGATAGCTTAAAGTATGCTGCTTATAAAGAACAAATAGGCTATCAACCAGGAAGCGTTGGTAAAATTGCTGTTTTAAACGCTGTATTTACAGAGTTAGCCAAGATTTGCCCAGATTGGGAAGAACGCACAATGTATTTAAAAGATATAAAAGTTTCGGCTAGATATTGGGGAACAGGTGATCATCATACGATTCCTGTTTATGATATAGAAAAAGATAAACTTACTAAACGTCAAGTGATAGCTAGTGATGTATTTTCATTATACGAATGGCTAGATCATATGGTTTCTGTAAGTAATAATGGCGCAGCAAGTGTAATGTACAGAGAAGCACTTTTAATGCGCGCATTTAAAGAGGATTATTTTACATTAACAGCCGAAAAAGCTGAACAGTTTTTTAAAGATACACCAAGAGATTCTTTAACTAATTTATCTCATGCTGTTGTAAATGAACCCTTAAGAACATTAGGAATTACAGAAGACGAATGGCGTTTAGGTGGTTTTTTTACAAGACCAGCAGAAAAATATATAAGTCGTAAAGGTGGAAGTATTGGAACACCAAAAGGATTAATGAAGTTTTTAGTTCAGTTAGAACAAGGTAATGTTGTAGATAAAAACTCTAGTTTAGAAATGAAACGTATTTTATATCTAACAGATAGACGTATAAGATACGCTGCTTCACCACGATTAGATAGCGCAGCAGTATATTTTAAATCAGGTAGTTACTATAAATGCGACAGGCAAAAAAATCCTGATTGTAAAGATTATGCAGGAAACGTATTTAATTATATGAATTCTGTTATTACTGTTGAACATGATAATGGTGTAAAATATATTGTTTGTTTAATGTCTAATGTACTAAACAAAAATTCGGCTGGAGCACATATGTACTTAGCAAGTAAAATAGATGATATAATAAACACAAAGGATAATCAACCAAAACAGGAAGTTAACTTAGACGAAAATTATAAAGACAAAGAGGACTAGTTAAGAGGCACTTCTTAAACCTGTAAGACTGTTTAAAGTCTTAAATGCAAGATATTTCACGTCTCTATTTTTATGCTTTAATAACGGTTTAATTATAGAGGCGTAATTTTTATTATTTAGGTAGTAAATTAAATTTATAACTTCTAGTTTTAATCGTTTACCTCTATTTTTAACAATAAGATTTAAGTAATTTTTCTCTGAAATTTGATGTAATTGTAATGTGGTTTTATGACTTTCATCTGAAATCACTAAATGCTCTATCAATGGGAAAACATTGGTTTTTAATTGACTTTGAAGTAAATTATCCAAGAATTCTAAAGCATTGATTTTAGCCTCTTTTATATCGCTAAAAAGACCTTCATAACTCATTTCAATATCAGACTTATTGTAAAGAATGCTTAGAAGCTTAAAAATGTTTTTTAAGCTAATCTGCTCTTGTTCAATTAAAATATCATAAATACTAGTCCTTGCTATTGAAATTTCGGTTTTTGCATCTAATGTAATCGCATGCTTGTCTTCTGGACTTTCTATTTGCTGCTCAATAGATTTTTTTATGATTAAGGTGTTTTTATAAAACTTACATTCTCTAAAAAGTGCCGATTTTATTAATCGATTACTTATGTATAAATCTCTAGATTTTTCTTTTAATTTACTTAATGCAATTATTGCTTTGTATCTAACAATAATATCTTTGTGCTTTAGTAATTTTTGAAGCAGATTAACTGAGTCTTGTGTTTTAAACGACTGGATTAACTTAGGGATAGATTTTTTTGCATCATCATCTAAATTTTCTAAAGTATTAGATTCTAGCAAGGTTTCTACAATCTTATAACCATAGTTTTTAAGTGCTTTTATAGTTGCTTTTTTAAATGGTTTTTCTTTTAAAAACTGAAGTAATTTATCTATAAATTGCTCGTCTTTAGACAATCCAGCAGCTTGTATTGCATAGTTAACAATATATTCATCTTTATTATTAAGATGAACAGCGATAAACGAATGAAATTTTTTGTAACCAGAATGCGCAATCGTATTTAATAAGATGGCAACAGACTCTTTTCTGCTAAATCCATCTGGAGTAGACAATTCGTCTACCTTTTGGGCTATACGTTTTTCTAAATTATATCGCTTTGCAAGACTGTAATTATTTTTGGCAACTTTAGCTAAACATAAAAGCGTTGCATTAGATAAAAAGTCGTTACTGTGATTTAAATAGCTATTAAAAATAGAACTATCACTTTTATAAGTGTGATGTAATAAATACTCTAACGCTTCGTAAACTAATTCATCATTTTTAATAGATAGCAATGCTTCTACATCCTTAATTGCAGTACCTTTATCGTAAGTATATAATTGATTAATTGCTGCTATTTTTACTGTAACAGATTCATGCTGTAATAATCCAATAATGTATGGTTTTAGGGTTTTGATTTTAAAATTATTTAATCGGTCTAATAGATTTAAAATCTCTTCTTCTTCGCCATTATTTAAGATTGCTTTTGCAGTTACAATTGTAGTTTCGTGTTTTAGACCAAACGAAGATGTATTTTTCTTAACTAAATTTCTTTTAATATTTTCTCTAAATGAATTGTAATAGGCTTCTCTTAATCTAAAAATTAGAACAATCCAGATTAGTACAAAAAACAAAATAATAATTGTGATATAGCTAGTTGGTAAATCTAATTTTTTAATTAAAAACACCAATAAAAACCCAGCAAATCCTGTAGCAACACTATCTACAGCAACATCTATAAACGATTTTGCTTGATTTTTTATACCTATTGGAATTGGCATAATTGATAATTCGAAAGCAGCTTTATTAATAGATTGTTTAAAACTTCCATCTAAGCCTTTAATTATGACTAAAACCCATAATTCTGGAAACGTTAAGAAAAGTAATCCGCCTAAAGCTATTCCTAATGGTAAGATTAGTAATGTAGTCGAAACACCTAATTTAGTAAGAATTCTGTTAGTTAATAACAACTGAATTAATAACGCTATAACATTAAAAGTTGAAAACCAAAAACCAAAAAATGAAGCTAGATCGTCTGGATTTCTAAAATTTCTATTTGCAAAATCACTAAACTGAAAATCTACTAATTTAGCTACTAGCACACTAATACCAGTGATTAAAGCTAAATAGGTTAAATGCTTTGATTTTAGAATTATAAACAATGTTGAATCGTTTACTTTTTGCTCAGAAAAGTTTTGATTTCGTCTTGAATAAATATTTAATTTTCTTAGCCTTAAATGATATATTTTTTGAAGAATAGGAATATTAACTAACATTAATAAACCAGCAACTAAAATAACAGTTTTATTTCCAAAACTGGATACTATTAAGCTTGTTAAATAACCACCAAAAACACCGCCAGCTATTGCTCCTGCTCCAATAAAACCAAATAAACGTTTGGCTTCTCTTGCATTAAAAACCATATTAGCAAAGGTCCAAAATTGTGACGTTGCAATTACAGCAAACATGGCTACAAATAAATAGTAAAAATAAAGCACAAATTGATTTAATGCTTTGTAATATAATATAACACTTAACGCTATAAAAAAAACACTAAATATGACTAAAGCATAATTTGTAATTTTATAAAGTGAGTTGTTTTTTAACGCTTTATTATATAAAACTGTGGTAATTACAGCAACTGCAGCAACCATTAAATAGGCATATGGTAAATTGTCTGCGCCTAAAGTATTTAAAAATAAAGCGTTTACTGTAGGTTTTACAATTAATAAAACGGTAATAACTATAAATATATATAACTGCATTAAAAAAGAGATGGCAATTTCACCATCTCTTAATCCAAAAGTTTTATATAAAAGTTGTTTTATCAAAGTAATTAGGACGACAGATTATACATGTGTCAAATTACGAGATTTTTTTAAAATTTTATCTAAAGGTTTTACTAAATTTCTCATTATTTGCTCACCATTACTATCTTCTACTAAAGCAACAATAATGTACCTTCTATTTGGTCCCCAAACTAATGCAGAGTCAGAATGGTAATTCTTCCAAGAACCAGATTTTCTATAAACATCTGCTTTTGGAGCTATTTGATTTAGTACGCTTACAAACTTATGATGTAACTCTGGTTTTTTCATTATTTTAAGCATATCTACAGATCGCTTTGGACTAATTAAATTACCCATTGCTAATTGGTAATAAAAACTACAAACTTGTTTTGTTGTTGCAGCGTGACTTAAACCTTTTAAAGGATCTGGATAACGTGCGCCACCAGCAGCATAACGTTTTCCAACCCATAATCCGCCACCAGTTTCTTCATCATATAATTTATGTTTTGGAGCTCTTAGAACAGATTCTATTTTTTTATAACCTACGCGATCTATCATCCTAGTTGTAGCCTGATTATTTGATTTGCTAATCATTAATCGCATGTCGTTTTGCACAGCTTTTGTTTCTATAAGTTCTCCTTTGTCTATTGCATCCATAGCTGCTAATAATACTGCTATTTTAGGCAAACTAGCTGCATACATCATGTTGTTATCATTTACTCCTGCATACCTAATATTATTAGGATTGCTTAAGTCTACAATACTAACAGACATTAATTTAGAATTAATTAGGTGTTTCCAAGTAGGATTTTTTCTTAACTCTACATCCAAAAGTGTTTGCAGAGTTGTGTCTTGTAATTGCTGAATAGGTTCAGTAACATGTTTTCTAATAACAGGTACTTTTGTTTGGGAGAAACTTAATTGTGTTAAAAATAGAACTACAAATAAGCTTTTTAATATTTTCATTATTAATTTATTACGTTTTAAATTAGTACTTACTATAATTTACAATTATTATGAAACTGTGCAAATTTAAACGCAAAAATATTAAAAATATTATTTGCTATTCAACTTCTTTTAAAAATATTTAAAAAACTACAAATCAATCAGTTAAATGTTAAAATTGTTAAGTTGTCTTTTGCCATTTGTTAACGAAAATATTGTAGATTCAAATTGAAAACTTTACTGTTTAAACTAAAAAAAGCACAATTAACATTGTGCTTTTTTTAGGAGTTTAAAATTCTTTATTTTTCATTTCCGTAAATATCAAGTTCTATGACTGGTTTACCTAGTTTTTTAACTTCTTCCAATTGTGTTGCTTTATCACCAACAACTAGATAAGTAAATTGATCTTCTACGATATAAGTACTGATTATATTTTTATAATCTTCAAGCGTCATGTTGATTAATTCCTCTTGATTTTTATCTAAAAAGTCAACTGCTTTATCATATTTACTTATATCTTTTAAAATACCTAATTGTGCTCCTAAACTTTCAAAAGCTCTAGTGTTTCCTTTTAAAATTTTATTTTTTGTTAATTCTACTTCATTTTCGGTAAATGACTTTTCGTAATCATTAACCATTTCTTTAATAATTTCTAAAGATTTTAATGTTGCATTAGCACGTACACTAGTTCTAATTACAAAAGGACTAATTGCTTTTCTTTCTAATATATTAGAATAAGCGCCATACGTATATCCCTTGCCTATTCTTAAGGTTTGAAACAATCTTCCGCTAGATCCACCACCTAAAATTTCGTTAGCAAAATTTAGATTATTTGCGTTATCGTCTGTAGCAGATAATGCTAATTTACCAATGTATAACACAGATTGTTTAGCATCTGGAACGTCTACAAAATAAATATTTCCATCAGTATTAGTATTTGTGATTGAGGGTAATTCTATGTTTTTTGATTCTCCTTTCCAATCATTTAAGATTTGTAATGCATTTTTAGTTTGGTCTACAGTTATATCTCCTGCAATATGAAACGTTGCATTAGAAGGTTTTAAATTAGCATAGTACTTTTTTAAATCTTCTATAGTAATAGCTTCTGTACTGTTTAATGTTCCAGAACCTGGAATACCAAATCTATGTGATTCTCCATATAACAATTTATAAAACACATTGCTTGCTATTGCATTTGGGTTGGCTTCGCTACCTTTTAAATTGGTTTTTAAGGCTTGTTTTAGACGATCAAATTCTTTTAAGTCCCATCTTGGTTGTAAGATTATTTCTTTTACAATTTTAATAGTTTCTTCAAAGTTTTTTGTTAAACAAGAACCTGTAATATGTAAATCTTCACTAGAACTGTACATATTAATATTTGCACCTAAAAGACCAATTGCTTCTTCTAAATCTGCTGGAGTTTTTGTTGCTGTACCTTGCATCATTACATCGCTAAACAAACTAGAAACTCCTTCTTTTCCTTTAGGATCCAATAATTGTCCGCCTGGAATTGTGATATCAAACTGTACTAAAGGTACTTCTGCATTTTCTATACCATATAATGTCATACCATTGTTAAGTTTGTCTTTCCAAATGGTTGGAGATTTAAAAACAGGAAGTTCTCCAAAAGGTGGTTCACTTCTATCATATTTACTTGGTGTTTTATCATAAACTGCTTCTGCACCTTGACTAACTTCTTCGTTGGCAACGTTTTGCTTTACTTCTTCTATCCAAACTTCTGCTTTTTTACTATGGTTTACAGCTAAATCTATTTGGTTTTTAGGCACAACACTTGTCATTACATAATTTTGGTTTTTTATGTATTGATTATAAACACGCATTACATCTTGTGCTGTTACAGCATTTGTAAGTTTTGCTGTTTGTGTAATATAACTTGGATCGCCATTAAACTCGTTATCCTGAACTAACTGAAACGCTTTGTTTAAAACAGTACTTACACCTTGATAAAGACTAGTTTCAAGTTCGGCTTTGATACGTTTTAAGTCTTTGTCTTTAATGCCTTCATTTTCAAATTTTTGCAAACCTTCTTCTATAGCTAATTTAACTTGATCTAAGTCTGTATCTGCATTAGCTCTTACTCTAAAAACAAATTCTCCTGCTAATTCGCTACTGTTTTGGTAAGTACTAACATTTGGAGCCAGTTTTTGTTCTTCTACAATAACATTATATAAAGGAGATTTTTTACTTCCGCTTAGTAATTGACCAAGAATATTTAATGCATAAGTGTCTTTATGATATTCTTTAACCGTTGGAATTACCATACGTAATTCAGGTAGTTTTGCAAAGTTATCCTCAAAATATAAAGACTTAACACTATCTAATTTTACAGGTTCAAAATTTAAGTCTTCTACTTTTGGTCCGCTTGGTATTTCTCCAAACCATTTTTTTACTAAGTCTTTAGTTTCTTCAATATTAATATCACCAGCAATTACTAAAGATGCATTACTAGCACCATAGAATTTGTTGTAAAATTCTTTAACATCTTCTAAAGTAGCAGCTTGAAGATCTGGTAAAGAACCTATTACAGTCCAACTATATGGATGACCTTCTGGATATAAATTTTTTCTGATAATTTCATCTGTGTAACCATATGGCGCATTATCTACACGCTGTCTTTTTTCGTTTTTAACTACTTGTTTTTCGCGTTCTAAAGCTTCTTTAGTAACGGTATTAATCATGTATCCAAATCGATCTGAATCTATCCACATAATTTTTTCGAACGCATCTTTAGGTACAACTTCGTAATATACGGTTCCGTCGCTCCATGTTCCTCCGTTTCTACTTCCGCCCCATTCTGGTATCATTTTTCTGTTTGCTCCAACTGGTACATTTTCAGAATCGTTAAAACTCATGTGCTCAAAAAAATGAGCAAATCCAGTTTTTCCAGGTTTTTCTCTATTAGATCCTACGTGCATCATTGTTGCAACAGCTACAATTGGATCTGAATGGTCTTCGTGAAGAATAACTTCTAAACCATTATCTAATGTAAATTTTTCGTATTCTATTTTAAAATCTTTAGTCTCTGAAGAAACCGTATCAGAATTTTGGTCATTATTTCCACAAGATGCTAATAGCAAAGATGTTATGAAAAATAAGATTGAATAATGTTTCATTTTAATGTAGTTTTTTTGATTGTGCTTTAAAGATAGTTAATAAATTGTAGTCTTAAATTTTTAATAAAGCATTTCTTTTAAATAGTTTTTTTGACTAAATTTAAATGAACTTTAAAACCAAAATATTATGGATATAAAATTTGAATATGATAATGTAAAAGCTAGCAAAGCTTTAGAGGAATATACGACTGAAAAAATCCAGAAACTTTTTAATAAGTACGAATTTATAGTACGTGCCGATGTGTTTTTTAAAGTAGAAAATACTAGTGACGATAAAACAGGTATGGTATCTAGTGTAAGACTTAGCGCGCCTGGACCAAGATTATTTGCGAAAGACAGTAAAGAAACGTTTCATAAAAGTGTTAGTGAAGCTGTTAGAGAATTAGAGCACCAACTAGCCAAGCGTAAAGGAAAATTAAAAACGCATCATTAATGATGTTATATAAATGTAAAAAGGCGACCATTGGTCGCCTTTTTAATTATAATGTGATTTGTTTCATCTTAATGTTTAATTGCTTCTCTATATTCTGAATTTCTTTTTGTTCATTAGATAAAACTAAAGCTATAGATTCTCCTGTTTTTCCGCCTCTAGCTGTCCTACCACTTCGATGTGTATAATATTCTATATGTTCTGGTAATTGATGATGAATGATAAAATTTACATCATTTACATCTATACCTCTTGCAGACACATCTGTAGATATTAAATATTGTAAAGATTGGTTTTTAAAAGCTCTCATGACTTTATCTCTATCCTTTTGTGCCATATCGCCTTCTAAAGCTTCTACATTAAACCCTTCTAAATTTAATTGATGTTTTAATGCTTGTGCTCCTGCTTTAGTTCGTGTAAAAATAATACCTCTTTGGTCTTCTCTTTGATCTAAAAGCTGCATTACAGCACTAGACTTTTGATGTATAGTTGTTTCTATAAAGAAATGAGAAATATTTTTGTTAACTATACTTTCTCTATCAATTTCTATTCTTACTGCATTATCGTTAATATATTTTTTAACGATTGCCTGTAAGTCTTTAGACATTGTTGCGCTAAACAACCATGTGTTTTTGTTGCTTTTTATAGTGTTTAAAATTGAAGTTAAATCGTTTTTAAAACCCATGCTAAGCATTTCATCTGCTTCGTCTAATACTACGGTCTTAATATTAGATAAGTCTACAGCATTACGATTAATTAAATCTACTAATCGTCCAGGAGTAGCAACTACAACATGCGTTGTTCTGGCTAAGTTTTTTAACTGGATATCTATTTTTTCTCCACCATATACAGCTTCTACAAAGGTTTGGTTTGTGTTGTATTTTGTAAACTTAAATAGCTGTTTTTTTATTTGTTGTACTAACTCTCTTGTTGGTGACAAAACTAATGCTTGAACAACTGCTTTTTTTGGATTTACTTTATGTAATAAAGGTATACCATAAGCAGCAGTTTTACCTGTTCCTGTTTGGGCTAAACCAACAAAGTCTGTTGTGTTATTTAATAAAACAGAAATAGCTTGTTGTTGAATTTCTGTTGGTGATTTTATACCAATTTCTTTCAACGATTTTACGTAGTTTTTATCTAAACCTAGATCTTTAAATGTCATTTTAACTAATGTTTTTATTCTTCTGGAGGATATCCATTAATGTCTTCAAAAATCTCGTCAAAATCAGATCTAATTTTTGCGTTCAATTTTTTCCTATAATCGTCTTTTAACCAATCTACAAAGTTATGTGTACTTTTACTAATACATTTTGTATATCTACCAATACGGTAATCTATATCGTCTCCTAAAAGTTTTGCTAACGCTAATGCGTCCCACATATCTTCACTGTTTTCTACACAAATATGTGCGTGTTGCGCAATCGATCTTTCTAATACTACTTTAGAGCTTTCTCCTGCCCTAATTGAATTTATATAAGTCTTTTTAATGTCAAAATATACATGCTCTGAGTTTTTAAACTGCTCACGTAAATCTGCTGGCATTTCATATTTAAAGTTGTTTTCAAGTTCTTCATCACTTAAAATTCCGTCTAAATAATAATTTGGCGATCTAAATATTTTATGCCAATCTAGGTCTGCGCCCCATGCACCAAAACGATGTAAATTGTTACCTAAATCTACAACCGTAAATTTACTTTTATTCTCTAAAATACGTGATCCACGACCAATCATCTGGTAGTATAACGTTAAAGATTTTGTTGCTCTGTTTAATACAATACAATCTACAGTTGGCTCATCAAATCCAGTAGTTAAGATACTTACAGATGTTAATATTGCATCTGGAGTTTCTTTAAACCACTTAAGTATTGCTTTTCTTTCTTTTTTAGAATTGTTGTTATCTAAATGTGCTATTTTGTATCCAGCACGTCTAAATGTGTCGTAAACATGCAAAGAAGTGTTAATTCCGTTATTAAAGATTAATGTTTTTTTGCCTTTACAACGCTCTTCATAAGATTGTAAAAGTTTGGTTAACATGTCTGTGTTTGTATATAAATCTTCAGAAGATTTTACTGTATAATCACCGTTAGCTCCAACAACTAAAGACGTTAATCCTACATTATAACTATAAATGTCTGCACGCGCTAAAAACTCGTTATCTATTAAAGATTGTATGGTTTCTCCAACAATTAATTCGTTATAATTATCCTTCATAGGAAGGTTAATATTACTACTTAAAGGTGTTGCTGTTACACCAAGAATAAACGAGTTTTCAAAAAACTTAAATAATTTAGTAAAACTATTATAATGCGCTTCATCTATAATAACTAAACCAATATCAGATATGTCAAGTTTATCATCATTTAAACGGTTGTTTAAAGTTTCAACCATTGCAACAAAGCAATTATAATCGCCTTGATCACTTAAATCTGCTTTACTATCTATAACTTTGTTAGATACACCAAATTCGGATAACATATTAGAGGTCTGTTTACAAAGCTCTATACGATGCGTCATCACTAAAACTTGTTTTTTTCTAGTTTTTAAGTATTGTCTAACAATTTCAGAAAATATTACAGTTTTTCCTCCACCAGTTGGTAATTGGTAAAGCAAATGATAATCATCTGGTGCTTCCTCAAAACACTTGAAAATTTTATCGATTGCACCTTTCTGGTAGCTATATAAACTTTTTCCTTCTGTACGTTCTTGTAATTCTTGGGTTTGGACTGGCATTAATTAATTAGTTGTAATTGTTGAAAATTTAAGATGTGCAAAAATACAACGATAATAGACTTATGACGAATAATTTGTGAAAAATTTTTATTGATTACATTTATCGTAAATTATGGAAGAAATAATAGAAAATTATCAATCAAATTTTAGTGGTTTTATCAATACACCATTTTTATTTACATCAAAGGTTTTAGGTATGTCGCCTTACAATTTAAATCCTAAGACTGTTTTTAAACTAAATACAACGATAAATACTAACGAAAGGCTTGGTAAAATTGTAGAGCAGTTTGTAATCGAGGTTTTAAAAAAAGAAGAAAACAACCATATTCTAGCACAAAATTTACAAATACAACATACGCCACAACAAACTATTGGAGAAATAGATTGTTTGTACAGTCATGCAAATCAAGTGTTTCATTTAGAAATTCAATATAAATTTTACCTTTTTGATCCTACTGTTGGATATAATGAAATTGAGCATTGTATTGGACCAAATCGAAAAGATACTTTAATAAAAAAAATAGAAAAACTTAAAGAGAAACAATTACCTCTATTGTATTCTAAATACACAAAACATTACCTTGAAACACTTAATTTAGAGTCAAAAAACATAGAGCAACAAATCTATTTTAAAGCTCAAATTTTTATGCCTTTTGGCGAAACTACCACACTTAAAACACTAAATAACGATTGTATTTATGGGTTTTATTTCAATTTTAAAGATTTACTTAAATTTAATAATTGTAAATTTTATATCCCTAAAAAGTTAGATTGGTTAGTCGATGTGAATACTCATGTAAATTGGCAAAACTATGAGCAAATACTATCTAAATTAAAATCTTTTTATACTGAAAAGTACGCGCCAATGTTATGGTTAAAATTCCTAAACGGAGACATTAAAAAAAGTTTCATGGTTTGGTGGTAATTAATCGTTAATAACTACTAATAAAACCACTTCCAAAACTTAACAATTTCATTTATTTTGCAACACTAAAATTTTAATAAAAGTGAAAGTCTGTATTGCCGAAAAACCAAGTGTAGCAAGAGAAATTGCTCAAGTCTTAGGCGCCAAAACCAAGCGTGATGGCTACTTTGAAGGTAATGGCTATGCAGTAACGTACACTTTTGGGCACCTTTGCACACTTAAAGAACCTAACGATTATAAGCCGTATTGGAAAAGTTGGGATTTAAACAACTTACCCATGTTGCCCGATAAGTTTGAAACCAAAGTATCTAACGATTCTGGTATCAAAAAACAGTTTAATATTGTTAAGCAATTGTTTCAAAATGCAGATGTTGTCATAAATTGTGGTGATGCCGGTCAAGAAGGAGAATTAATACAACGTTGGGTTTTAGACCAAGCAAATTATAAAGGCGAAGTAAAACGACTTTGGATTTCTTCTCTAACTACAGAAGCCATAAAAGAAGGTTTTGAGAAACTAGAATCTAGCAAAAAATACGATAATTTGTACTATGCAGGATTTTCTAGAGCAATTGGCGATTGGCTTTTAGGGATGAATGCCACACGATTATACACCGTAAAATATGGCGGTTATAAGCAAGTATTATCCATTGGTCGTGTGCAAACTCCAACTTTAGCAATGGTTGTTAACCGTTGGAAAGAGATAGAAAACTTTAAGCCTCAACCCTATTGGGAATTACAAACACTTTATCGCGATACCTTATTTAGTTACGAAGAAGGACGTTTTCTAAAAATGGAAGATGGCGAAAAGCTTGCCAATATTGTAAAAGAACACGATTTTGAAATTGTAAGCATCACCAAAAAGAAAGGAAATGAATACGCGCCAAAACTGTTTGATTTAACAGGTTTACAAGTATATTGCAATACAAAATTTGGCTTTTCAGCAGATGAAACTTTAAAGATTGTACAGAAATTGTATGAAATGAAAGTGGTAACATACCCACGTGTAGATACCACTTATCTTCCAAACGATATTTATCCTAAAGTACCAGGAATACTGAAAAATCTGACCAATTACAGTCAATTAATTCAGCCACTTTTGGGTAAAAAGATTAAAAAATCTAAAAAGGTTTTTGACGATGCTAAAGTAACCGATCACCATGCCATTATTCCTACAGGAGTTCAAACCAACTTACAATATAATCAGCAACAGGTTTATGATATTATCACCAAGCGTTTTATTGCGGTGTTTTACCCAGAATGTAAAGTATCTAACACAACTGTAATTGGTAAGGCAGAAAGCGTTAATTTTAAAACTACAGGTAAAGAAATTCTTGAAAAAGGTTGGCGAGAAGTTTTTGAAACTAAAGATACTCCAACCAAAGAAAGCGGTATTTTACCAACGTTTGTAAAAGGCGAAAAAGGTCCGCATGAACCTTCATTTTTAGAAAAAGAAACCAAGCCGCCAAAACAATTTACCGAAGCATCTTTATTACGCGCAATGGAAACTGCAGGTAAACAAGTTGATGACGATGAGTTACGTGATTTAATGAAAGAAAACGGTATTGGAAGACCTTCGACTAGAGCCAACATTATTGAAACGTTGTTTAGACGCAAGTACATCAAACGTAATAAAAAACAGGTGTTACCAACGGTTACCGGTATTCAGTTAATCGATTTAATTCAAAATGAATTATTAAAATCGGCAGAATTGACAGGACTTTGGGAAAAACAACTTAAAGACATTGAAAAAGGCGAATATAGTGCTGTCGCTTTTATCAATAATATGAAAAAAATGGTAGATCAATTGGTTTACGATGTACGTACAGAAAACGTACAAGCTAAACTAAGTTACACCAACAATAAAGCAGGTAATAAAGCAACAACCAAAACTAAAACTTCCAAAAAAGGCATTGTAGGTAAAGCTTGCCCTAAATGTAAAAACGGACAATTATTAAAAGGAAAAAATGCCTACGGTTGCAGTGATTACGGTAAGAATTGCGATTTTGTGTTACCTTTTAAGTATGCAGAAAAATCTATTTCAGAAAATCAATATAAACGTTTATTAAGTAAAGGATCTACAGTAAATTTAAAAGGCTTTAAAGTTAATGAGCAATCTGTTGAAGGTTTGCTTCGATTTGATGATAATTTCAAATTAAAATTAGAACCTAAACAAACTACTTCCGCGAAAGCGATAAATGAAAAATCGGACGAAAAAATCTGTCCTAAATGTAAAAAAGGAACCATTATAAAAGGAAAAACAGCTTACGGTTGTAGTGACTATAAAAACGGTTGCGATTTTAGATTTAGTTACGATTTAATAAGAGAAAAAGCAAAAGGACAGCAATTAACAAAAGCGCTTGTTTTCAAAATATTAAATGAAAACTAAACACCAACACTTTAAGATTTATAAGCCTTACGGAATGCTTAGCCAGTTTGATAGTAATGCCAAACATGAGCAAAAAAAGCGTTTTTTATCAGAGCTTGGTACATTTCCTGAAGGTACGATGCCAATTGGTAGATTGGATAAAAAAAGTGAAGGTTTATTGCTATTAACTACCGATGGAAAATTAAGTAATCACATTAACCAATCTGGAATAGAAAAAGAATATTATGCTTTGGTTGATGGCGCAATTTCCGCGAAAGCGATACAAGATTTACAAACTGGAGTTAAAATTGGTTTTGATGGAATTAAATACGACACAAAACCTTGTAAAGCTAGAATTTTAGAGTCTACTCCTAACCTACCACAACGATCCCAAAAAATTAGAGATGAAAGACATGGACCAACAACATGGATTTCGATCACATTAAAGGAAGGAAAATTTAAACAGGTAAGAAAAATGACAAGTGCTGTTGGATATCCTACTTTAAGATTGGTTAGAGTTAGAATTGGTCAAGTATTTTTAGATGGGTTAGACGTTGGTGAAGTTTGTAATTTACCTGATTTACCTTCTATAATTTAACTAATCTTTAATTAATTTTCCCTCTTAAATTAGTTGTAAAGTCTTTAATTTTGCAGCATAATTAATATGTAGATGAATAAATACGTACACTTTTTTTACGATTATTTTAGAGACTTAAATTTTACAGTAACATCTTCTAAATATATGAATATGCTAGTGCTTTTTTTACTAGCTTTTATTTTCATATTTATAATAGATTTATTGGTAAGAACTATTTTAAGATTTATATCTGCACGTATTGCTGCTACTACCAAATCAAATTTTGACGATTTATTAATTTCTAATCGTGTACCAGCAAATACAGCACACATTCCTGCATTAGTATTAGCGTATTGGTCTATTCCTGTTGTATTTTATGACTTTGAATATGTGCACAAAATCGCTTCAAAAATACTTGCAGTATTAGCCATTGTTGTTGGACTTTGGATTGTTAGAAGTTTATTAAACACATTAAAAAGCTATTTTAAAACCTTACCAAGATTAAAGGATAAACCTATAGATAGTTACATACAGGTATTTATGATTTTTGCTTGGACTGCAGGTTTATTAATGGCTATTGCTGTAGTTACAGAATTGTCTCTAGGTAGTTTTATTGCTGGTTTTGGTACAATTTCGGCAATTATATTATTAATATTTAAAGACACGATTTTAGGTTTTGTAGCTAGTATCCAAGTAGCCATTAACGATATGGTTAGAATTGGCGACTGGATTACTTTTGAAAAATACGGTGCAGATGGTGATGTGATAGAAATAAATCTAGCTACTGTAAAAGTGCAAAACTGGGATAATACAATTACTACCATTCCTACCTATGCGATGATATCAGATTCGTTTAAAAACTGGCGCGGAATGACTAATTCTGATGGAAGACGTATTAAAAGACATATGTTAATTAAACAATCTTCTATTAAATATCTTACTGAAGAAGAAGTAGAAAGTTTAAAAAGCATACAGTTAATCAAAGAATATTTGGTGACTATGCAACAAAAATTAGAGCAACATAACACAACACATAACGCAGATAAAAACCTATTAATTAACGGTAGAAACCTGACTAATGTTGGTGTGTTTAGAAAATATATTCAAACCTATTTAGAAAATCATTCTGCCATTAACGAAAATATGTTTTTAATGGCTAGACAATTACAACCAACAGCACAAGGTATTCCTTTAGAAGTGTATTGTTTTAGTAAAGATAAACGTTGGCAAAATTACGAATATGTAATGAGCGATCTTTTTGATCACTTTCTAGCAGCTGTACCTTATTTTGGATTAGAACTTTTTGAATTACCTGATAATTCAACTTTTAAACACACTATAAACAATCTTCAAATAGATAAAAATAGTTAACGTATAGTTAATTACTCACAAAGTTAATAGTGTTACTATTATTTTTGCATCTAAACATGTTTAGTATGCAAAGTTTATTTTCAAATTTAAAGATTACAATTAACGAAAACATCTATCTTAAAGATCCAGAATCTTCAGATTTAGGTAAACGTATTGTAGAGCACAGTATACTTTTAATAGATACTATTGGTTTTGATGCTTTCACTTTTAAAAAGTTGGGCGAACAAATAGGTTCTAATGAAAGTAGTATTTATCGTTATTTTGAAAGTAAACACATGTTACTTCTTTACTTGTCTTCTTGGTATTGGGCATGGACAGAATACCAATTAGTATTTGCAATAAACAACATTACAAATCCTGTAAAAAAGTTAGACATTGCAATAGATACATTAACAAAAACAACAATAGAAGACTGTAATTACAAACACATTAACGAAGTCGTGTTAAAACGAATAATAATACACGAGTATTGTAAATCGTATTTAACAAAAAAAGTAGACGAAGAAAATAACGAAGGTTACTTTTCTATATACAAACGTATCGTAGTTAGGCTTAAAGATCTAATAGAAAATGCTAATAAAGACTATAATTATGCATTTTGTTTAGCTAATACTATTATTGAAGGTGCATTACACCAACATTATATAAAAGATCATTTTAAATCCATTTCTGGATTACAACCAAACGAAGCTCCAACCTCATTTTTTAAAGACATTGTTTTTAAAACTTTAAACATTTCAATACATGAGTAAAAAAATATTAACAGCTTGGCAACGATTTGTCAATCTATTAAAACTAGATAAAAAAGACCTAAAGCAAGTCTTTTTCTACGCTATTTTTGCTGGTTTAGTAAACCTATCTTTACCACTTGGTATACAGGCTATAATTAATTTGTTGCAAGCAGCTCAAGTTAGTACATCGTGGATTGTTCTTGTTGTATTAGTTACCTTAGGTGTTGTTTTTGTTGGTGTTTTACAACTTATGCAAATACGTATAATAGAAAATATTCAGCAAAAAATATTTACTAGAGCATCTTTTGATTTCACGTACCGCTTTCCTAAAATAAAAATGAGTGAATTAAGAGGTATTTATCCACCAGAATTAGCTAATAGATTTTTTGATACCATTAACGTACAAAAGGGTTTAGCAAAAATATTAATAGATTTTCCTGCTGCAATACTTCAAATTGCATTTGGATTAATTTTACTATCCTTTTATCATCCATTTTTTATTATTTATGGTGTTTTATTAGTGATTCTAATCTACATTGTATTTAAATTTACTATAGAAAAAGGGTTACGTACAAGCTTAAAAGAATCTGATCATAAATATCGTGTTGCTCATTGGATACAAGAAATAGCAAGGTCTATTGTTAGCTTTAAATTATCTGGAAAAACAAGTTTAGCATTAAATAAAAACGATCAATTAGTTAATGATTATTTACAAGCTAGAGAAAGTCACTTTAAAATTTTAGTCATTCAATTTATACAATTAATTGGGTTTAAAGTTTTAGTAACAGCTGGATTATTAGTCATTGGTGGCGCATTGGTTTTAAGTCAACAAATGAATATTGGTCAATTTGTTGCTGCCGAAATTATTATTCTTTTAGTCATAAATTCTGTAGAAAAATTAATCCTAGGTCTAGAAACATTCTATGATGTATTAACTTCTATTGAAAAATTAGGTAAAGTGGTTGATAAAGATTTAGAGTCACAAAAAGGCGAAACGATAGATTTTAATGCATCTCCATTTACTCTAGAATTTGAAAATGTATCCTATCAAGTACCTGATAAAGAAGCACCAATACTAAAAGATATTAGTTTTACTATAAATCAACAAGATAAGATTTTAGTTAATGGTAAAAATGGATCTGGAAAAACTAGTCTTTTACGTTTAATTTCTGGTATAATAAAACCTACAAAAGGTAATATTTACGTAAACAATAATTCCTTATCAAATTTAAAACTTAATCATTATCGCGCACATTTAGGACAAACATTGGTAGAGGAATCGCCTTTTGAAGGCACTTTACTTCAAAACATAACTTTTGACGATCCAACTATATCAAAAGCAGATGTAGATTGGGCTATCCAAAGCGTTGGTTTAAGCGATTACGTAAAGCGATTACCACAAGGATTAAACACTATTTTAAGACCAGAAGGAAAAGAAATTTCGTTTACATTATCTAAAAAAATAATTTTAGCAAGAAGCATAATTAAAAAGCCAAAATTATTGGTTTTAAAAGAACCTTTAGATCATTTTGATCAAGAAGAAGCTTCAAAAATTATAAACTTTTTAATACAGCCAGAACATCCTTGGTCACTAATTGTTGTTAGTCAAAACCCATTATGGCTAGCAAAATTAGATAAAGTAATTACATTAGAAAACGGTCAAATAATTAACAAAAAATAAGATGTTAAATATTTCAAATAATAAATTAAATGAACGTGTAGATTTATCGCAATACGAATGCGGTAAACAAGCGTTTGGTAAAGAGCATTATAAAGCATTTAACAGGTTTTTAGTCACTTTTGGAATTATAGGATTAATCATTTTATTTTTACCATGGACACAAAATATTAATGCACCAGGATTAGTCACCACTTTAACGCCAGACCAAAGACCGCAAACTATACAATCACCAATTCCTGGTCGTATAGAAAAGTGGTATGTAAAAGAAGGTGAAAAAGTAAAAAAAGGCGATACTATTTTATTCATTTCAGAAATTAAAAATGAATATTTTGATCCTAATCTTGTAACTAGAACCGATCAACAGATAAAAGCCAAAAGTTCTTCGGTGTTATCCTATTCAGAAAAGGTAAACGCTTTAAACAATCAAATTGCCGCACTATCTAACGAAAGGGAATTAAAATACAAACAAGCACAAAACAAACTTTTACAATCTAAGTTAAAAGCAAAAAGTGATAGTATAGATTTTGAAGCTGCAAAAACTAATTTAAGTATTGCCGAAAAACAATTTAATCGTACACAGCAATTACAAACAGAAGGATTAAAATCTGTTACCGAAGTTGAAGAAAAACGATTAAAACTACAAGAAACACAAGCCAAATTAATTTCTCAAGAAAATAAATTTTTAGCTGCTAAAAATGAAATTATTAATGCAGAAGTAGAATTAAATCGTATAAATGCAGAATATATAGATAAAATCTCTAAAGCTAGAAGTGATAAGTTTACAGCGCAGTCTAATCAATTTGATGCAGAAGCACAAGTATCTAAACTAGAAAGTGATTACACCAACTACTCTATTCGTAATGATTTATATTACATCAAAGCGCCACAAGATGGTTACATTAATAAAGCAATAAAAGCAGGTATTGGAGAGACCTTTAAAGAAGGCGAACAACTTGTTGGTATAATGCCATCTACTTATGACATTGCAATAGAAACTTTTGTAGACCCAATAGATTTACCGCTAATTCATGTAGGCGAAAAGTTTAGAGTACAATTCGATGGTTGGCCAGCAATAGTTTTTAGTGGTTGGCCAAATGTATCTTATGGTACTTACGGCGCAGAAGTAGTTGCTATAGAGCGTTTTATTAGTCCAAACGGGAAGTTTAGAGTATTATTATCACCAGATAAAGACGATCACAAATGGCCTGAAGCAATTAGAGTTGGTTCTGGAGCAAGAACAATTGGTTTATTAGACGATGTGCCAATTTGGTACGAAATATGGCGACAGTTAAACGGTTTTCCTCCAAATTATTATACGCCAGCTACTAAAGACAAAAACAGTGCTGTTACGCCAACAGCTGCATCTAACGCTGCGTCAAATTCAACTTCAACTGAAAAGTAATGAATATAAAAAAGCTATTTATACTACTATTAATTAGTCCTTTATCACTTTTAGGACAAACTAAAGATAGTTTAAGTTATGCCGAATTTTTAGGTTATGTTAAGCAATATCATCCTGTTGTAAAACAAGCCGATTTAAAAATCGAATCTGGTATCGCTACGTTACTTAAAGCTCGTGGTGGATTTGATCCTAAAGTTGAAGTAGACTTTAACGAAAAAGATTTTAAAAATAGAGAATATTACGAAAAATTATATGCCACATTTAAAATTCCAACGTGGTATGGTATTGAATTGAAAGCAAATTTTGAAGAAAATTCTGGGTATTACTTAAATCCAGAAAATACAGTACCAGAAGATGGATTATTTAGTGCAGGAATTGGTTTTTCTTTAGGTCAAGGTTTATTTATTAATAAAAGAATGGCTGACTTAAAAAAGGCTAAATTTTTTAAAGAACAATCTATTGCAGAAAGAAACTTACAAGTTAACCAAGCCTTATACGATGCGTCTTTAGCTTATTTTAATTGGGTACAAGCTTATAAAGAATATAAGATTTACGAGAAGTTTTTAGAAAATGCAACTATAAGATTTAATGGTGTAAGATCTAGTGTTATTGCTGGTGATAAAGCTGGAATTGATAGTTTAGAATCTGGAATTACAGTAAAAAACAGAAAATTAGAATTAGAACAAGCCAAAGTTGCTTTATTTAAAGCACGATTAGAGGCTTCTAATTTTTTATGGCTAGAAAATACTCCTGTAGAAATAGCAGAAAACGTATTTCCTATGGCGGTATTTGAAGACGAAGTAGATAATTATTTAGGTTTAAATAATTTAGAAAATTTCAACATTCAAAATCATCCTAAAATTATAGCTTTAAACAGAAAAATAGATGGTTTAAGTGTAGATCAACGCTTAAAAGCCAACAAATTACTACCAAAAATAGACTTGCAATATAATTTTTTAACCGAAACGCCAGACGATACTAATTCATTAAATGCATCATCCTACAAAGCAATGATAAATGTTGCTATGCCTTTATTTTTAAGAAAAGAACGTGGTGATTTAAAGCTTTCAAAAATTAAAGTTCAGGATGCAAATTTTACATTATCAGACACGCAATTTCAACTACAAAATAAAATAAATGCTATTACAAATGAAGTTGAATCTTTTAAAACCCAAAATATTTTAATTGTAGATATTGTAAAGGATTATGAGGCAATGCTAATTGGTGAAGAAAGAAAATTTAGCTTTGGAGAAAGCTCAGTCTTTTTAATTAACACGAGAGAAAAAAAGCTAATAGACGTTCAGGTTAAAGCTGTAAAATTAGAGAATAAGTTTTTATCTACTAAAGCAAAACTATTTAATAGTTTAGGGATTTTACCAACTAATTAATTTTAATTGGTAATACGTCTTATTGTCCGGTTTTAGTCGTATCTGTAGATTTTGTGTTTTGTACAGATTGCGATTTAAGTTTTAAAGGACTTTCTTTATCCTTAACAACAGTAATAGTGGCTTTAACGCCAGTAGCAAGATTCCATTGGTTTGCAGCAATCACATTTCCAAATTCATCTAAAATCTGAAACTCTGCAGTATTAGGACCAGATGTACCTTGATTAAGAGCTAAAAAATCTATCTCGTTTATACCTTCGTCAAGAGGTAATAAAATACCATTATAACCAGAAGTAAGTACAACGGTTGGTACAACTATATCTTTATTTATAAATACTCTAATTGCATCTCCATCAGGATATTGATGGTCGCGATAAATTATATTTACAGCTTTTGATGTCGTACGATATTCACCTAAAAATTGATTAACAAGACTACCATTATTACTTTTCTCGTCGTCTTCTCTAAATTTTAATTGCCTATCTATTTGTTTTCTAAACAACTCACCTGGATTTCTTAAATTGTTTTCTTCTATCATAGAAAACTCTTTTTTTGGTGATTGTTCTGTTTTTGCATCTTTAGGAGCAATTACAGTCGCGTTAGTATCTTCAGGTTTAATATCGTTAGATTTTACTTCAGAAGGTTCTATAATTAATTCTGGATCATCTTTTGGATCTTCAGTTTCTTCAGCAGGAATTGCAAAACCAATATTTTCTCTGTCTATTTGAGAAAAACCACTAACAGAAATAAAAAAAAGTAGTAAAAATGAAATATAAATTTTCATGGATAGTATTTAATTGCCACTAAATTAATTCAAAAACCATACCTAAATGCTAATATTTTTATAATCAATGTTAAAATAGCATTAACAATACGTAATCAGCTTGCAATTTACTTAAAAAAGTTAAAAACTGTTAAAGACTAAATATTTTATAATTTGGATGTAACAATTTTATTTATACGTCGTCTTATTTGTGTAAGTCATTAATAATCAATCAAAAAACATTAATCATGAGAACATTAAACAACAATCAATTATCTAGTACATTAGAAGGAACAAGAAGTTATACTTGGAATAGCAAAAGAAGATTTAGATAAGTTTTTAATTATGAAACCAGACATTATACATCGCAGGTTATTTTTAAATACAGATTCTAATAGTATTCAAAAACGAGACTTTTTAAAGCATAACTCTATAAAAAACGGATTGTGGTACGGTATTAAAAAATACGCACACTAATAAAAAAAGCAAGTAAATTAATTACTTGCTTTTTTATTTTAATACTCTAATAAAGATAAAAGTTCGTTTTCAAATCGTCCTTTAGATAAATATTGTTCTTCTAATTGATTAATAAAAGGAATTGGTGTATCTAAACTTGCTACACGTTTTACTGGCGCATCAAGATATTCAAAACAATGTTCCATTATTAAAGATGAAATATCGCTTGCAATACCTCCAAATAAAGAATCTTCTTGTAAAATAATCGCTTTACCTGTCTTTTTAACAGAGTTATATATTGCTTCTGTATCTAATGGTTGTAATGATCTTAAATCTATAACATCTGCAGAAATATTTGGATGTGCTTCTAAAGTGTTTAAAGCCCAATGTACTGCTGCTCCATAACTAATTATGGTAATATCTGTTCCTTCTTTTAATAAAGCTGCTTTACCAAAAGGTATAGTGTAATAATCTGAAGGTACGTCTTGTCTAATACTTCTATAAAGTGCTTTATGTTCAAAAAACAAAACTGGATTAGGATCGTTAATTGCAGTTGCTAACATGCCTTTTGCGTCTAAAGGAAAAGCTGGATAAACTACTTTTAAACCAGGTGTTTTTGTAAACCAAGCTTCATTAGTTTGACTATGAAATGGTCCTGCTGCAACGCCAGCGCCACAAGGCATACGTAATACAACATCTGCATTTTGGTTCCATCTGTAATGTGATTTTGCTAAATAATTAACAACAGGATTAAAACCAGAAGTTACAAAATCACTAAACTGAAGTTCGACAACACTTTTTATGCCTGCAATACTTAATCCCATTGCGGTTTCGATAATTGCAGATTCACAAATTGGTGTGTTACGAACACGATCGTTACCAAAAGCTTCAACAAATCCGTCTGTAATTTTAAAAACGCCGCCATATTCTGCAACATCTTGTCCCATAATAACAAGATCTTCATGACGTTGCATAGATTGTTTTAATCCTTCGGAAATCGCATCTACAAATCTTAATTCGTTTGTATTTTCAGATTCTTTAAAGTGTTCATATTCAAAATATTTATATACATCATTTAACTCATCACTTAAAGATGGTTTTATAGGATTTTCAGAATAAGCAATGTCTAAATTCGAGTTAATTTCACTAACAATATCTTCTTTAATTCTTAATTCTTCTTCATCGGTTAAAATGCCTTCATTTTTTAAGAATTCTTGATAGTTTTCAATTGGATCTTTTTTAGCCCATTCGTCCATCAAGTCTTGAGGAACATACTTTGTTCCACTAGCCTCTTCATGTCCGCGCATTCTAAAGGTTTTAAACTCGATTAAAACAGGACGCGGATTTTCACGTATGCTTTTAGTAATTTCAGAGATTTTAGTGTAAACCTCTAAAATATTATTACCATCAATAATATGGCTTTCCATACCGTAACCTAGTGCTCTATCTGCTAGGTTCTCACAATTATATTGCTCTTTAGTTGGTGTAGACAAACCGTAACCGTTGTTTTCTATACAAAAAAGCACCGGTAATTGCCATACAGAAGCAACGTTTAAGGCTTCATGTATATCACCTTCACTTGTTCCGCCTTCACCTGTAAATACTGCAGTAACTTGGTTTTTAGCTTTTAGTTTTGAAGCTAAAGCTATACCATCTGCAACACCAAATTGCGGACCTAAATGACTTATCATTCCAACAATGTTATACTCTTGTGTACCAAAGTGAAAACTTCGATCTCGTCCTTTTGTAAATCCGTTAGCCTTACCTTGCCACTGCGAGAACAATCTATGTAAAGGGATTTGTCTAGTTGTAAAAACACCTAGATTACGATGCATAGGTAAAATATATTCTTCGTCTTGCATCGCAGATGTTACACCAACGGAAATAGCTTCTTGGCCAATTCCAGAAAACCATTTACTTATTTTACCTTGTCTTAGTAAAATAAGCATCTTTTCTTCTATTAAACGTGGTTTTAATAAACGCTTGTAAAGATCTAGAAGCGTATCGTTATTTAGGGTTGATTTATCAAATTTCATTAATATGCTTTCAAATATTGAAAATATGCTAAAATATGCTTTGCCAAATATAGTATAATTAGGAATAAAATAAACTACTGTTTTTGCAAGGTTTTCGTTACATTTGTAATAATAAGATTATAATATTTTTACATTATGAATAAAATACCTAGTGTTAACCTTAAGGATTTTACATCTGGTGATCCAGAAAGAAAACAGAAGTTTGTAAACGAAATTGGTAAAGCTTATGAAGAAATAGGCTTTGTGGCGTTAAAAGGACACTTTTTAGATGACGAATTAGTAGACGATTTATATGCAGAAATTAAAAACTTTTTTGAATTACCTGTAGAAACTAAAAGACAATACGAAATACCAGGAATTGGTGGACAACGTGGATATGTCTCTTTTGGAAAAGAAAGTGCAAAAGGTAAAAAAGAAGGTGATTTAAAAGAATTTTGGCACTTTGGTCAATATGTAGAAGACGATCCTAAAAGAGCCGAAGAATATCCTCAAAACGTAGAAGTAAAAGAAATACCTCGTTTTAACGAAGTTGGTAAAAAAGCATATCAAACTTTAGAAAAAACTGCAAAATATGTGTTACGTGCTTTAGCACTTCATTTAGGTTTAGAAGAAACGTATTTTGATAATTATATCCATAACGGAAATTCTATTTTAAGACCAATACATTATCCACCAATTACTCAAGAACCGGATAATGCAGTTCGTGCAGCAGCGCATGGTGATATTAATTTAATCACTTTATTAATGGGCGCACAAGGTCGTGGTTTACAGGTGCAAAACCATAACGGAGATTGGATTGATGCTATTGCCGAGCCAGACGAGTTAATGATTAACGTTGGTGATATGTTATCAAGACATACTAACAACAGATTAAAATCTACAATACATCGTGTTGTAAATCCGCCAAGAGAATTATGGGGAACATCACGCTACTCTATTCCATTTTTTATGCATCCAATTAGTGAAATGAAATTAGATGTATTAGATAGTTGTATCGATGAGAATAACCCAAAACAATTCGAAGATATTACAGCTGGAG
Source organism: Mesoflavibacter profundi (assembly GCF_014764305.1). Taxonomy (NCBI): domain Bacteria; kingdom Pseudomonadati; phylum Bacteroidota; class Flavobacteriia; order Flavobacteriales; family Flavobacteriaceae; genus Mesoflavibacter; species Mesoflavibacter profundi. The sequence goes on along the minus strand of NZ_CP061703.1, from coordinate 2,773,316 downwards.
AATTCCTTGACGAGCGTTTAAGAGAATTAGGATTAAAAAAATAGTTTTCAGTCGCAGTCACAGTTGTTTCTTCTAAATTATTGTGACTGCAAACTGATACTGTAAACTAAACAACATGGATTTACAAGATCAACTTAAAAACTTATTTCCAGATCATGTACCAGAAGAAACCGAATCTACACCAGACGAAAGCAATATTTGGCTACAAGACGATCCTATAATTTGTAAATACGAAAAACGTAAAGGTAAACCTATAACCATTTTAGAAGGTTATACTGGTGCAACCGAAGATTTTAAGCAATTAGCAAAAGAAATCAAGCAAACGCTAAGTGTTGGCGGTAGTTTTAAAGACGAAAAAATTATAATCCAAGGTGATTACCGCGACAAAATCATGCAAATATTGAAGGATAAAGGCTTTAATGTAAAACGTGTTGGTGGATAAGTATGACTAATAAAGCATTTCATATAACTAATGGCGGCGTATTAACCGACTATTTAACCAAGTTAAACTTTGATGGTTTACTAATGACTTGGCATGAAATGTTATGCGTCGGTCCTACAACAAAACAAATAGATAACGATAATTTTTTCAGCATTAGAAAACAATTTATCGAGTCTACATACAACATTCCTTACAAAACCGAAGTCTTTAAGACTGAACTTGATAAAATTAACGAGCTAAACAATTACGATCATGTTGTACTTTGGTTCGAATTCGATTTATTTTGCCATATAAATATGATTGCTGCGATAAGTTGGTTAAAACAACACAAATGTAGCTTACCAATTTACTTAGTAAATTGTGGTAAAATTAAAGGCGAAAAACAACTAAAAGGATTTGGAGAGTTAACAGAACAGCAAATAAAAACGCATTATAATAACAAAACGCTACTTAACGTAGACGATATTGCTTTTGCTCAAAAAGCATGGCGCATTTATTGCGAAGAAGATCACAACCAATTAAAAGAATTAATTGTAAGACCTTCAAACTTTTTATACATGAGCAATTGTTTAAAAGCGCATATGAAACGTTTTCCTGATACCAGAAGTGGATTAAATATGATGGAATATAACCTACTTAAAATTATTAAAGAATATCAAATAAAAGATAAGCATCATTTATTAGGTTATGGTTTACATTATCAAGGTTATTATGGTTACGGAGACATTCAAATTAAACGAATAATTAATAATTTACAGCCATTTTACGATCAAACAGAAGATGGCTTAATACTAAGCAGACAAGGGTTTTTAGCACTAGCACATCAAAAAAACTTTTTAAAAGAGATGGCATCCAATTTTCAATTTGGCGGCGCTAAAAAAACAGACTTTCAATATTTAAAAACTGAAAGTAAACTTGTAAAAACCATTTAGAAATGGCAATAAAAGAATCAGAATTAATATTAAATCCAGATGGTAGTGTATATCATCTAAATTTAAAACCAGAACATATTTCGGACACCATAATTTTTGTTGGTGATCAAGATCGTGTAGAAAAAATTACTAAACATTTTGACACGATAGAATTTTCAACTCAAAAAAGAGAATTTAAAACGCAAACAGGTACTTATAAAGGTAAACGCTTAACCGTTTTATCTACTGGAATTGGTCCAGATAACATAGATATTGTTTTAAATGAATTAGATGCATTAGTTAACATCAACCTAGAAACCAGAGAACCTAAAGCACAATTAACCGCTTTAAATATAGTTCGTGTTGGTACTTCTGGATCGTTACAAGCAGATATTCCTGTAGATTCTTTTTTAATGAGCTCGCATGCGTTAGATTTAAACGGAATGCTTCATTTTTATCAAATAGATGCTATTTCTAACCCAAACATTGAAGATCAATTTATTCAATTTACCAATTGGGATAACAACAAGTCACGTCCAATAATTATAAATAACAGTAAAACTTTAGAACAAAAATTTGAAAGTGATACGATTTATAAAGGAATGACTGCTACTGCTGGCGGATTTTATGGTCCACAAGGTCGTGTTTTGAGATTACCGCTTCAAGATGCGCAGTTAAACACAAAAATGGATACGTTTAATTACGAAGGTTACAGAGTAACTAATCTAGAAATGGAAACTTCTGTAATTTATGGTTTATCAAAACTTCTTGGTCATAATGCATTGTCACTAAATGCCATTATAGCAAATCGTGCCAATGGTACATTTAGTAAAGATCCTAAAAAGGTAGTCGAGAATTTAATAGAATATACGCTTAATAAAATTATAGAGTAATTAAATACAAGTGTCACGTAACGTGTAGTCATATTTTTCGCTTTCGCGGAAAACTGAACGACTTAAAAAATAACACCTAAATACTTAATCATATCGCACTAAAGATTGTAAATTAGGTATTACAGTTGACCCTAAAAACATTAAATATTACACAATGAAACAAATAAACATTGGTGGCGTACCAGAGCATTTTAATCTAGCTTGGTATTTAGGCTTAAAACATGGCGAATATAAAGACGCAGGAATCAATCTACGTTGGAAAGATTATTTTGGTGGTACAGGCGCAATGTGTAAAGGGTTACGTGATGGTGATATTGATATGGCTGTTATTTTAACAGAAGGAATTATCAAAGATATAATTGCAGGAAACAAGTCTAAAATAGTTCAGGTATTTGTACAATCGCCTTTAATTTGGGGCATTCACGTTGCTAATAATTCGACTTATAAAACTGTAGACGATTTAAAAGGAACAAAAGCTGCAATAAGTAGATATGGATCTGGATCGCATTTAATGGCATATGTTAATGCCGAACATCATAATTGGGATTTAGAAAAGGATTTAAATTTTGAAGTCATAAAAAACTTAGATGGTGCAGTTGAAGGTCTTACAGAAGGTAAAGCTGATTATTTTATGTGGGAAAAATTTACCACAAAACCTTTAGTAGATAATGGTACATTTAGACGTGTTGGCAACTGTCCTTCACCTTGGCCTTGCTTTGTCATAGCTGTTCGTGAAGAGTTTTTAGAACATAATTTAGAAGATGTAAAAACAATTTTAGATATTATAAACGCAACTACTTCAGAATTTAAAGATATCCCAAGTATAGATCGTATGATTGCTAATAGATATGAGCAAGAATTAGAAGATGTACAAGAATGGTTAAGCCTTACAGAATGGAGCCAAGAAAACATCTCTAAAGCAACTATTAAAAAAGTACAAGATCAATTATTTGATTTAAATGTTATTGAAGAAAAATGGGACTACAAAGACCTTGTTGCTGAGTTGTAAACCATGAAAACAATTCTTAAAATATTTGGCTTAGCACTACTCTATCTTTTTATAGTTTATATTGAAATTATAATAGCTTTTCTCGTTTTTGGTTCTGGTGCAAGTGCTACTGAAAAATCTTCAACACTCACATTTCAATTTATAGTCTATTTTTTACCGTTAGTTATAGTGATTTTGATTGGTAAACGTATTTTGAAAAAATAGTGTGAAAATTTATATTCTTTACAGAGTTTCATTTAACTATCAAAAAATTAATAATTTCACTTTGCCAAAATTAAGAAATAGTGAATGAAGGAATGTAGATGCCATGCATAGCATGAAGCACGGAATTCCGAAAATGAACGTTGCTTGCAATTTCCTAATTTTGGCTTGATTTTTTGGTTTCGCTTCGCTATATACTTTCAATTAAAACTATGTTTTAAATTCAGTAGTGTATCAAGACAAAATGAACGTAGAAATAGATTTATCAACTCCGAAAATATTAGGAATGCTATGAATGATAAAACAATTACCAATCAATCACTTCAAACCCATTATCTTTCAAAATAGCATTTGTCTTACTAAAATGCTTATTCCCAAACCAATATCCACGATTAGCACTTAAAGGAGACGGATGACCTGATGTTAAAATATGATGTTTTTTAGCATCAATAAGTTTTGCTTTTTTCTTTGCAAATCCGCCCCAAAGTAAGAAAACTACACTCTCTTTTTGTTCACTAATTATTTTAATAACAGCATCTGTAAACGTTTCCCAACCTTGTTTTTGATGACTACCAGCTTCGTGCGCTCTAACCGTTAATGTCGCATTTAACAAAAACACACCTTGCTCTGCCCAACGTTCTAAATTGCCACTTTTTGGATATGGCGTATTGACATCGGTTTCAATTTCTTTAAATATGTTAATTAAAGATGGCGGATGCGCAATACCATCATTAACACTAAAACATAATCCGTTGGCTTGATCGTAATTGTGATATGGATCTTGACCAATAATCACGACTTTTAATTGATCTAACGGACATTTTTCAAACGCATTAAAAATGAGGTTTCCTGGAGGAAAACATTGATGCTTAGCGTATTCCTCTTTTACAAACTCGGTTAAATTTTTAAAATACGGTTTATCAAATTCGTCTTGTAAAAAAGGTTTCCAACTTGGGTTAATGTCTACGTTCATAAGTTTGTAAATAAAAAGGTATTCTTCTAATAATTGAAGTGCTTTCAAAGATAAAAATAATACTATCTTTATTTTTTAAAATTCACAGGATTTCAGCCTTATGAAAAAACTAAAATTCCCATCAGCACAAACCATTTTACTAATCATCGCAGGATTAGTCACTTTATTAACTTGGGTAATTCCGGCAGGAAAATACGAGACTTTAGGTTATAACAGCACAGACAATACCTTTACCAGAACAGGTATTACAACAACCGAAACCTTACCTGCAACACAAAAAACTTTAGAGGATTTAAACATAAAAATTCCGTTAGAAAAATTTACAAGTGGCGATATTTATAAACCTATAAATATCCCAAAAACCTATCATCAATTAGAAGCCAAGCCACAAGGGTTTTTCGATTTTGTAAAGTCGCCAATAAAGGGAATTATTGAAGCAGCAGATATCATTTTTTTGGTGCTAATTATTGGTGGACTAATTGGAATAATTAATAGTACTGGCGCTTTTGATGCTGGTATTGGTTGGCTAGCTAAAGTGTTAAAAGGTCGTGAATTTATACTTATTATTTTAGTTACTTTATTAGTTGCTACAGGAGGAACAACCTTTGGTTTTGCTGAAGAAACCATAGCCTTCTTCCCTATTTTAATCCCTGTGTTTTTAGCAGCACGTTACGACGCTATTGTTGGTATTGCGTGTATCTTTTTGGGTAGTGCTATTGGTACTATGTGTTCCACTGTTAATCCGTTTAGTGCCATTATTGCAAGTGATGCTGCTGGTATAAGTTGGACAACTGGAATTTGGGGACGATTATTTATGCTATTGGCTTGTTTAACTATTGCCTTAATTTATATTATTCGCTACGGTAAACGCGTACAAAACGATCCTACAAAATCGATAGTTTACGACCAACAACAACAAATAGCAGCACTGTTTAAACATGATAAAAAAGCGGTAAATTTTAATAGCAGGTTACGCCTATCTTTATTTGTATTTGCGTTGTGTTTTGTAATTATGATTTACGGCGTTGTCTTTTTAGAATGGTGGTTTATAGAAATGACAACCACATTTTTTGTTGGAGCAATTATTATAGGTGTTATTGCAAAAATTAAAGAAACCGACTTTATAGACACTTTTGTTAGAGGCGCAAGCGATTTATTAGGCGTTGCACTAATTATTGGTATTGCACGTGGCGTTACCGTAATTATGGCAGATGGATTAATAAGTGATACTTTATTGTATTACGCTAGTTCTGCAACAGAAGGCATGAATAAAGGTGTTTTTGCAAGTGCAATGACCGCCATTTACGCAGGATTATCCTTTTTTATTCCAAGTAGCTCTGGTATGGCTGTGTTGACTATGCCAATTATGTCTCCGTTAGCCGATAGCGTTGGTGTTGGAAGAGAAATTGTAGTGAATGCCTACCAATACGGTATGGGATTATTTTATATGATTAACCCAACAGGCTTGATTTTAGCCTCTTTAGCTGTGGTAAAAATAGGATTTGATAAATGGCTAAAATTTATCATGCCGCTTTTTATCATTTTAGTAGTCTTTACTTTGTTGGTTATGACGGTCTCTTGTTATATATAGTACATAGGTTTATCAACTTTTTAGATTCTAAACTTGTAAAAAAGTTAGAAATAAAATTAGTTAACAATTCCTTACCTTTGCAACGCTATAAAAGAATTAACCTAGCGTTGAAAGTTCTGCAAAAGCAGACAGGATAGACATGATAAACATTCATCAAAAAACATTACAAGATTTAGAGTTTGCAACCGTTTTAAACCAAGTTAGTGAGTATTGTATCACTGCTTTAGGTAATGAAGCTGCGCTTTCTATTTCGCCATACAAAGACAAAGAAACCTTACTGTTTTCGTTACAATTAACTAACGAGTATATTTCGTCTTTTTATAACGATAACCGTATACCAAATCACGGTTTTGACGCTATTACTAAAGAGTTAAAACTTCTAAAAATAGAAAACACCTTTTTAGAGCCACATAGTCTTAAAAAACTGGTGTCTATTTCGTTAACAAGTAACGATTTAATCAAATTTTTTAAAAAGTTTGAAACCTATTATCCAAAATTACAGCAGTTTAGCAATAAAATTGAGGTCACTACAGACATCATAGACAAAATAGACAGTGTAATTAACCGATTTAACGAGGTTAAAGACGATGCGTCACCAACCTTATACCAATTACGTCAACAAATAAACAAGTTAAAAGGTAAAATAAACTCTAGTTTTACCAGCGCTTTAAACCATTATCATAATTTAGAATATCTGGATGATATTAGAGAATCTGTAGTCGATAATAAGCGTGTTTTGGCAGTAAAAGCCATGTACAGACGTAAGGTTAAAGGCGCCATTATGGGTGGAAGTAAAACCGGAAGCATTGTTTATATTGAGCCAGAAACTACCTTACAACATACAAGAGAACTTAACAACTTACAATACGAAGAGAGCGAAGAAGTTGTACGTATACTAAAAGATGTAACCAATTACATTAGGTTTTATTTACCACTTTTAGAATTATACCAATCGTTTTTAACTAAAATAGATGTGATTTCGGCAAAAGCAAAATATGCCAAATCGATGAATGCGATTTTACCAGAAATCTCAGAAAATCGTGAGCTGTACTTGCGTGATGCCTTTCATCCACTACTTTATTTAAACAATTTAGAAAAAAAGGAAACAACGCATCCGCAAACTATCCAGCTAAAAGAAGATAGCCGCATTATAGTTATTTCTGGACCAAATGCTGGTGGAAAAAGTATTACCTTAAAAACCGTTGGTTTATTGCAGGTCATGTTGCAATCTGGATTATTAATTCCGGTGCACGAGCGTAGTAAAGTTTGTTTATTTGACCGTATTGTTAGCGATATTGGTGATAATCAATCTATTGAAAATCATTTAAGTACTTACAGTTATCGTTTAAAACAGATGAATTATTTCTTGAAGAAAATTAATAAGAACACACTGTTTTTAATAGATGAATTTGGTACAGGATCGGATCCAGAACTTGGTGGCGCGTTAGCCGAAACGTTTTTAGAAGAATTTTATGCCCGTAAAGCATTTGGAATCATCACAACGCATTATGCTAATTTAAAATTGTTAGCTAATGAAAAAGAAGAAATGATTAACGCCAACATGATGTTTAACGAGCGTACGTTAGAGCCAATGTACAAACTGGCATTAGGGCAAGCAGGAAGTAGTTTTACTTTTGAAGTTGCGCAAAAAAACGGAATTCCGTATAGTTTAATTAATCGCGCTAAAAAGAAGATAGAACGCAGTAAAGTACGTTTTGATGCAACCATTGCTAAACTTCAAAAAGAACGTGCAAAGCTTGAAAAAACAGGGGAAAACTTAAAGAAAAACGAAAAGAAAAAGCAATCTGAAGCTGATAAGTTAGAGGAAATTAATGCTAAAATTCAGAAAAAATTAGAAAGCTATCAAGAATTGTATGATAGCAATCAGCGTTTGATTTATTTAGGTCAAAAAGTAAATGATTTAGCCGAAGGTTACTTTAACAATAAGCGTAAACGCGAATTAATGGCAGAGTTATTTAAGCTTGTCCAAATTGAAAATTCTAAACGTAAAAAACAATCCGCCAAACAAGCAAAAGCCGAAAAAGCAAAACAACAACAAGTAAAACAAGAAGCAGAGAAAAAAGTGGAAGTGATTCGTAAGAAAAAGAAAGAAGCGAAGAAAAAAGAAGCCGAAAAACCTGCACCACCAAAACCAGTTTTAAAAGTTGGTGATCGCGTACGTATGGAAGACGGTAAAGCTGTTGGAAGTATTGATAGCATTGACGACAAAGGAAAAGCTATTGTTAACTACGGTATTTTTACAACCAATGTAAGTTTAAACCAGTTAGAATTGGTAGAAGCTGTGAAAAAACAGTAAACAATTATTAGTATTTAATTTGATTCAGTTACCAAAACATAAAAAATTAATCCTTTTTGATGGTGTTTGTAATCTTTGCAACAGCTCTGTGCAATTTGTAATAAAGCATGACAAAAAGAATAAGTTTATGTTTGCTCCTTTACAAGGTAAGGTTGGACAAGAGATCATTAGTAAATACAATATTGATACCGCAAAAACAGATTCAATTTTATTATATTCTGAAGACAAAGGACTTAAAGTGAAATCTACAGCAGCGTTATACATTGCTAAAGATTTAGGCTTTCCTTCTGCTCTACTTACTATTTTTTTAATTGTACCTGCTTTTATTAGACATTGGGTTTACGATTTTATTGCCAAAAACCGCTATAAATGGTACGGTAAAAAAGAAGCTTGTATGATTCCAACACCAGAATTGAAGAGCAAGTTTTTGGAGTAATATTGTTCTCGATACAATGCTCCATCGTCGCATCACTCGAACTGACGTTAATTTAAAATAAGTAGCGTCACTTTGAGTGTTTTTCGAAGTATGAGAAAAATGTATCGAGAAGTTATACTCATCTAAAGTATAAGTTCACTTAACCAATATTATACTTCACTAAATACACTTTTTACAGTTTATACTTTCAAATTAACTTAGCTATGAGGTTGATAAAGATCTCAAAGCATTACAGTTAGCTTAACCCTTACTTCTGTTAGTAAGGAACGAGTTAAGTTCTAAATAAAAGGCATGTCTAACCTATTATTTAGCTTAGTTTACTATGGACAGTGTAATGCTTTGAGATTTAACTACTACTTTAAACTATTTAAAATAAAATCGAAATTCTTATTTTTATTATCGTTAGTTAAATAGGCATCTGTGTAGTGAATAGATGGAATAGCTAAGCCTAATTCCTGCATTTTTAATATAACGTCTTTATATTCTAACGTGACTTTTCCAGTCAATAATACGTTTAAATCTTCTCCTGCTTTAGCATAATCATAAACCTTTTTTAAACCGGTTAAATACAAATGATCTTTTGTAAATCCGCCGCCACGATGTACGCGTAATGTTACGATAAAGGCTTTATCACGATTTAATTTATACTGATTGTGAAGTAAATCAAACGTATCTGAAAAATTATATCCTTTTGCTAAACTATCTGAAGCTATCACACGATACGCTAATTCTTTTAATCTGGTAATGGTTAAATTTCCAGACATATATTCAGAATACACAGCTAAACCTTCTTGGGTTTCCACATTATTAGGAAAACCGTTAGAAAACACTTTTAAAGGCTGTGATAATCCGTTAAACGTAGTTACCATGTGTACACCAATTTCGTGATTAGCTAACACTGCTAATTGATTTTTACTAAACTTATGATTACGACGTAACAGCAATGTTTTGGTATTGTTTTGCACCATTGCTGCTGCAGAAATGTTAGTCGATTTTTTTATTGTAAAATCAAAATCGTAACGTTTACGATAATCTTCAAAGTAAGCAATAGCATCATCTACGTTGTAAAGTGGTAATAAATCTTCTTCAAAATCGCTATCGTCAAAACGCAGGATAAACTTTGCGTTTTCAATATCTCTTTCGGTTGGTGTCCCAAAACTTTTTAAACTATTAAAATAGAATTTTCGTCCTTGACCAATGGTTTCAATACATTCTATTAATCCAGAATATTCGTAAATAATGTCTTTATAGAGCTCACGAATACTTTCGTCTTTTATACGTTCTAAACGTTGAGAAAAGAATAAACGATGCAATTTGTAGCCATTAAACCTAATTTTTGGATACTTAAATTGAGGCTCGTAATTGTATTTAGAAGAATAGAATTGTTTTTTCTCGCTTTCAATATTTAACGGATTGATGTAATTAAGTAATTCAATCTTTTTGACTAATCGGTTAAGATTTGAGTCTATATCAAATAAGTTTTGGTATTTTTCTTCTAAAGTAGGTGTCATTTTTAATTATTTGTGGGTTTGGTAAAAGGCATTTGCATGCGTTACCAATCTAGTTTTTAACTGCTCTTCTACTGCTGCAACAACTTCTGGATACATAATGTATTCATATTCATCACAATAGACTTTAGCAATTTCGGTTGCCAAAACTAAGGTATTTTGAAAATTTTGAGTAATAAATTTTAAGAAATATCCATTACCCTGAAAGGTATCGTTAACTTTTGATGTGCTTTTAATTCCGTTAGGTAATTCTAGCTCGCTTAGGCTTTGACGCCAAGTTTCGACATCATTTCCAAAACGGTTATTATCTATATTTGAAGTACCTAAATTCCAAGTTGGTACTTCTCTATCCCAACGTTTCCAATTATAACTATGCATATCGTAAACCACGCAAACACCAAATTTGGTTTCAATTTTATTAATTAAAGCGTGTACCACTTTATAAAAGTTGGCGTGTTTTTGAAGCGATTTTTCTTTTTGAGCTTCTGGTAATGGATTTTTCCATAATTGTTTTCCCCAAGCGTCTATATATATAGCAGTATCTGGCGCACGATTTAAATCGTATTCAAAACGCGAATCCATTCCTGCAATAACTATTGGATGCGATGCAACCATGTTTTTAGTTTCTGGATCTTCTTCGTACCAACGCTCATATTCGGTATGCAAGCAATTGTCCCAAAGTTCTTTTCTAAATTGATGTCCGTCATGTACTGCGCCACAAACGTAATGCACATAACTGTCTATTTTTAAAGTGAACGAATAGTCTTCTGCAACTGCATGAAAACACTCTTCATTTTCAATTTTTGAAATAATTTGAGAAATACATAACCTTTGCATTTTACAGTAAAATCTTTTTTAATTGGTTGTAAGCTGTTTGCTCCATTACATCCATATCACCATCGGCAAACGCCATTAACTTTATATCTGCAAACAAATCTGCTAAATCATTACGGTAATAATCGTGTGATTTTACAGCTTCGATAATATTTTGAATACTTTGATAATCATTGTCTTCTTCAAATTTTTCTTCAACACGTTTGTAGATAGTTTTATCTACTCTAGAAAGGATATATTCTTTTTCTTTTCGAGTTTCTTCTAAATCAGAATGCGCTATAAAAATTAAAATATAGGCTAACAATTCTTCTTTAGCCCATTGTTTTGGATTATTCATATCTCCTGTTGTTAAAGTTCCGTATTCTGTCCACGAACCATCGTAAACACTATTATTATATGCTGAAATCGTTGCAGCTAAACTTAAAATTGAAGCTGTAATACCAGAGCCACAACTAAATACTAAATGCTGATTGTTATCTGCTAAATTTTTAAAAGTTGAAACGATGTGTTCCTTTTGCTGAAATTTATGTCCGTTTAACACCTGTTGATACGGTAAATTAACCGAATTTGGTATTTGTCCAGAACGTAAACCTTGTCTTGGCTCTGGCACGCGACACATAAACCGATCGTTAGATCGTGCATCGATAATTTTGAAATTTGGGTCTTTATTTATGGCGTCTAAAGATTCAAAATACACCACGTTATTTGGATTGTATTTAGCAGTGAAATTTCCTAATGGATAATGCTTTTCTGATTTTATTTCAGTTGAAAATTGATTTGAATTCCATTCAGGAAATCCACCATCTAAAACAGCTACATTATTATGACCAAAAGTTTTGAAAAGCCACCAAGCGCGCGGACTAGAATACACGCCAATTTCATCATAAACAACAATGAAACTATCTTGATTTACACCTAGTTTTTGAGCTTCAGATTGAAATTGAATTTCAGAAGGAATTGTATTTGGAAATTCTGCTGAAACATCGCTAAACGCTTTTTTTATATCAAAAAAACGAGCGTTTGGGATTTGGTACGTTTCAGCTTTAAAATCGCCAGAAATTTTAGGTATTGTTGCATTTAAAACTACAACTTTTGGATGATTTAAATGGTTATTTAACCAATCTACAGAAACTATATTATCAAAACCTTCCATAGCTATTTAGATTATGCTTCGTCTACTCTTTTACGTAATCTAGAACGTCTGTTAAAAGCTTCTAAATTATCTAAAACCTTACTTTCTAAAAAGTCGATTACTTTTTCTTCAACTTTTCGTTTGTTTTTGTAAACTTTATTGATGTAAGTAATTCCGCCAGGTGACATCACATTAACTTCTACTAATTTACCGCCAATCACGTCTATTCCTACAAAATATAAACCATCTTTAACCAGTTTTGGACCAATTTGTTTACATAAAGCTTTTTCGGCTTTAGTTAGCGTATGTTTTTGTACGCTTCCACCTGCAGATACATTTGATCTGTGATCATCGCTTCCAGGAACACGTTTCATTGCGCCAACAGCTTCACCATTCAGCATTAAAATTCTAACATCACCTTGATCAGCACCTTCAATATAATCTTGTAAAATCACGTAGTTGGATGTACCATCTTTTCCGCTGATATAAAAATCTAATAAAGAGTTAATATTACTCATTGCAGATTTTTCGATTAAAATCACACCAGATCCACCAAAACCGTTTAATGGTTTTAAAATCATCTTATCTGATTTACTGTTTTTAATCTGCTGAATTAAATATTTTTTATTTTTAGATACGTGCGTATTAGGAATAATGTTACTATGCGCATCACCAAAAGCTGCTGTGTAAAGCTTGTTGTTTGCTTCTCGCATACCTTCTAAAGAATTGATGATAAACACATCATCTTTAACCGAATCTAAAAAGTTAAGCATAATTGGATCAAGTGGCGGATTTGCTCTAAAGAAAATAGCATCAAAACCAGCAAGCGGCAGCATTTCTTCCCTTAATTCTGCTTTTTTATAAAAAGATTTTAATGACGTCGGCACTTTATCCATACGACCAACTACAGTACAAAACGCGCTAGTAACACTATCTCTTATAGTTAAATTAGCTGGTGTACACATGGCAACACCATGATTACGTTTAGCACATTCTTTAATAAGTGCAAGACTTGTGTCATTTTCTGGATCTATTTGATCCCAAGGATACATAATGAAACAAACATTCATTGTTTAATATTTTGGTTGGTTAGATGATTAAAATTATTAAAAAATATTAATGTTAAAAATAATTTGATGATAAATAAATTAGGTACTATTAATTAAGTAGATCCTTCGACTTCGCTCAGGATAAGCGATTCACAAAGTTTATAAAACTTGTTCTCTGCTTATTTTACTTTATCATAATTATCATCCCATTCTTTTGGATGTGGATCGTGCAACTTATCTAAAGACTTTGCAACGAGCATAGATACTGTAGCATCACCTGTTACATTAACAACAGTACGACACATATCTAAAGGTCTATCTACTGCAAATATTAATGCTAATCCGATAGGCAATAATTCTGCCGGAAAACCAATAGACTCTAACACTATTACTAACATTACCATACCAGCACTTGGTACAGCAGCACTACCAATAGAGGCTAATAAAGCTGTTAAAATAATAACGATTTGATTGGTAAAAGTTAATCCTTCTGGCCAGATAACTTGCATAATAAATACAGCAGCAATACCTTGATATAAACTTGTTCCATCCATATTTACAGTTGCACCAACAGGTAATACAAATCCAGACACTTCTTTATCTACACCAAGATGCTCTTCTACACGTTCCATAGTAACGGGTAATGTTGCAGCACTACTTGAGGTTGAAAAGGCTAATAATTGTGCTGGACTAAGCTGTTTTAAAAACCATAAAGGCGATTTTTTTGTGTAAAAGCTAACTAATACTAAATAAAAACAAATCATTAAAATTAAACCACCAACAACGCATAACGCATAGTATAAAAGTTTTAAAAGAATCTCTGTATCATCAAATGCAATGATTACGTTTGCCATTAATGCAAATACAGCATAAGGAGCAAAAAGCATAATCAAATCGACCATTTTCATGATGACTTCATTAAGTGAGTCGAAAAAATCTACCATTGGTTTGGCTTTTTTCTCTCCAATCAACAACAGGCAAATACCAACAAAAAGCGCAAAAAATATGACTTGCAGCATTGAAGCATCTGCAAAAGACTGAAATATATTACTTGGGAAAATATCTACTAACGGTTGTAATGGACCAGCATCTTTAGTTGCATTGGCTTTATTTAATTTATCGACTACACCAGCATCATTTTCATATTTCATTTTAATTTTTTCGATGGTATCTTTAGGCATACCAGTTCCTGGTTTAACAACATTTACAATACTTAAACCAATAACGATTGCAACTAAAGTTGTAGCAATGTAAATACCAATGGTACGTAAGCCCATTTTTTTAATTTTTGAAATGTCTTTTAAATCAGATACACCTTTAATTAATGACGCTAAGATTAAAGGAACAGCAATTAACTTTAAAAGATTTATAAATATTTTACCAAAAGGCGCTATCCAATTTGAGGTGAACAGTTTACCGCCATCTACGGAATTCATTATAAAACCAAAAACGATTCCTAATACCATTCCTATAATAATCTTCCAGTGTAATGCTAGTTTCTTCATAAAATGTATTTCATTCTTGCTTAAACAAGATTTAATTAGTTAGTTATTTAAGGGATTTCCGCCAACGCAGAAATGACAATTAATAAATTTTATTTATCAAAAAATAATCAGCTAAAACCAATGCAGCCATAGCTTCTACAATAGGTACAGCACGTGGTACAACACAAGGATCATGTCTTCCTTTACCTTGCATTTCGACCTCGTTTCCATCTTTGTTTATAGTGGTTTGATTTTGCATAATGGTTGCAACTGGTTTAAAAGCAACTCTAAAATAAATGTCCATTCCGTTACTTATTCCACCTTGAATTCCGCCAGAAAGATTGGTTTTTGTGCTACCATCAATATTAAATTGGTCGTTGTGTTCACTACCTTTCATTTTAGCGCCACAAAATCCGCTACCATATTCAAAACCTTTTACGGCATTAATAGATAGCATTGCTTTGCCTAATTCGGCATGTAGTTTATCAAAAACAGGCTCTCCTAAACCAATTGGCACATTTTTTAAAACACAAGTTATTGTTCCGCCAATGGTATCACCTTCCTTTCTAATTTGCTTGATTTTTTCAATCATTTTATCAGCATATTCTTGATCAGGACAACGTACGATATTAGATTCTACTTTAGAAAAATCTAAATCTTGGTACGGTTTTTCAAGAAAAATATCGCCAACAGAAGATGTATAAGCATGTATTTGTATAGAATCAAGCATTTGCTTTGCGATTGCGCCAGCAACTACACGACTTGCAGTTTCGCGTGCACTACTACGTCCGCCACCACGATAATCACGAAAACCATATTTTTTATCGTAAACATAGTCTGCGTGACTTGGTCTATAGGCATCTTTTATGTGTGAATAGTCTTTAGATTTTTGATTGGCGTTTTCAATAACAAAACCAATTGGTGTTCCTGTAGTTACACCTTCAAAAATTCCTGATAAAAATTTAACTTCATCTGGTTCTTTACGTTGAGTTACAATCGCAGATTGACCAGGTTTACGACGATTCATTTCATCTTGAACAGCTTGAAAATCAATCTTAATTCCTGGAGGACAACCATCTATAATTCCTCCTATTGCTTCACCATGAGATTCTCCAAAAGTGGTAAGTTTAAATAAATTACCAAAGCTATTTCCTGCCATAAATACAATTATTTTACGCTAATGTAATCATAATAAATGCTGAAACAAAACACGAAATACCAATCCTATTCTAATTTGGTAATAATTACTTAACAATATACTGATATTTAAATAATTGTCTATTGATATTGAATTAACAATCAATACTAATATTTGTAGCGTCTAAATTGTATAGTGTTGAAAATTAAAAGAAAAGTAGAAATTGTTGTAATCTCTGATGTGCATCTTGGCACTTACGGTTGTCATGCTAAGCAACTACTTACCTATTTGAACAGCATAGAACCAAAACATCTTATTTTAAACGGTGATATTATTGATGTTTGGCAATTTAGCAAGCGGTATTTCCCTAAATCACATATGCAAGTACTAAAAAAAATAGTCGCTTTTGCAGCAAAAGGCACTAAGGTTACTTACATTACTGGAAACCATGACGAAATGCTTAGAAAATTTACAGACACTGAAATTGGCAATATTTCTATTGTTAATAAATTGGTTTTAGAATTAGATGATAAAAAAGCGTGGATTTTTCATGGTGATGTTTTTGATGCATCTATCCAAAATGCCAAATGGTTAGCAAAACTTGGTGGTTATGGTTACGACCTACTAATTTTGATAAATAGATTTACAAATTGGATGTTAGTAAACCTTGGTAAAGAGCGTTATTCTTTATCAAAACGCATAAAAAACAGTGTAAAAACAGCTATTAAATATATTAGTAATTTTGAAAAAACTGCTACAGATCTTGCTATAGAAAATGGGTATAACTATGTAATTTGTGGTCATATTCATCAACCAAAAAATGAAATTGTAGAAACCAAAAAAGGAAAAACGCATTATCTAAATTCTGGTGATTGGGTAGAAAATTTTACCGCTTTAGAATATCAGTTTAAACGTTGGAAATTATACAAATACAGCGAAGATAAACTCTCTGCGTTTTATGCAGATGAAGATATAAAAGAAATGACAGAAGCCGAATTAATTGCAGCAATTACGGTAATGAAACCCTTTAAAAACAAATAATTAGTAATATAATTTTTAGGTTTAATAAGTTTATTTTACTTTGTGAAAAACAAATCTTATGAAATTTTTAAAACCTACGACTCTATTACTATTTTGTTTATTATTATGGAATTGCTCTGAAGATGACACTTCTTCTGAAGACACGCCAAACGAAACTTTTACCGGAAACTTCTTTCCTCTAACGACTAATAATGAATGGAGATACGAAGTAAACAACACAGATAACGATACAAACACAACTGAAACTAATGAAGATGTTTTAACTGTTGAAAGTGAATCTTCTAACGGATTTACTTTAACAGCTAACGATGGTACAGTTGCATATGGTACCATGTCTAATATTTTAACAACTGGCGAATTAACTCGAACAGAAACCACGCTTGCAACTAACGGAAGTTTAAGCTTACCAATAAATGGTTTAGATTTTTCTATAGATTTTAATAATGCTTTGCTGTATGATACACAAGCAAGTTTAAATACTGAGTTATCTTCACAAACCGATAGCTTTACACAGGATTTACAAGGTTTTCCAATTACTATAACTTACGAATTAACTAGTACACAATTAGAAAACTTAAATAATTTATCTGTATTAAACACTAATTACGATACTGTAACTTCTGCTAATATTACTTTAAGATTATCTGTTAGTACAACAGTTACTGTTGGCGGATTTTCACAAACATTAAGTTTAATAGATATGCAAGATGTTATGTCTGTAGATGCATTTTACGCAAAAAATGTAGGACTTATAAGTGCAGATGCCCAAATTGGTTATACTTTAAACGCTAACACTTTAACTCTTTTAGAATTAGCTGGTATAGAATTAACTAATTTACCAACAAGTATGTCTGTTACAAACACACAAGAGTTAACAACATACACGTTACAATAAAGCCTCTTTTAATATAGAAATTGGATGGAATGCAGTTCGCTGTGTTCCATCTTTTATTTGATGCCTACAGCTAGTACCATTAGCACTAATCACTGTATTTTTATCGGCTTTTCTTATAGCTGGAAATAAAGTTTGCTCGCCTACTTTCATACTAATATCAAAGTGTTCTTTTTCGTAGCCAAAACTTCCTGCCATACCACAACAACCACTTGGTATGATTGTAACTTTATAATTTTTTGGAAGGTTTAAAACGTTAAAACTATGTATTTGATTAGACAATGCTTTTTGATGGCAATGTCCATGAAATTTAATAGTTTTTTCTTCAAGTGTGAATTGATCTGAAGTGATATTTCCAATAGCAATTTCATTACTAATAAATTCTTCAATTAAGAAGGTGTGTTTAGCAATTTGTTCTGCTGAAATTTTATCATCTACCAATCTTGGATATTCATCTTTAAACGTTAGAATTGCTGAAGGTTCTATACCTATTAACGGTGTGTTTTCATTAATTAACTTTTTAAAAATTTCAACATTTTTATCTGCTACAGTTTTTGCTTGATCCAATAATCCTTTGGATAAAAACGAACGACCAGATTCGGTATGATTTACAATTTCAACTTGATAATTTAATGCGCTTAAAAGTGTTATTGCGTCCTGACCTATTTGGCTATCTAGTTGATTAGTAAATTCATCATTAAACAAATATATTTTTTTAATTGAATTGCTGTTAATTAACTGATTTTTAGCACTTTGATAGTAACCATCTAAACTAACACTTGATAATAAGGGTAAACTTCTTCGAGAAGCAACACCAAAACTTTTTTTGATTAATGAAGACGACATTTTATTAGAAAACATAAAATTAGTCACACCTTTAAAACGTCTTCCAAACACATTTAATTGATTGTTGTAAGCAAACAATTTGGTGCGCCAACTAATACCATTTTCTTTTTGATATTGGTATAAAAACTCGGCTTTTAAACTTGTAACATCTACACTACTTGGACATTCACTAGCACAAGCTTTACAGCTTAGACATAAATCAAATACATCTTTTAGTTCTTTATGATTGAATTTATTTTCTTGATCTGAAGTTGTTAAAAACTCACGCAACGCATTAGCTCTAGCTCTTGTGGTATCTTTTTCGTTTTTTGTAGCCCTGTAACTTGGACACATTGTACCACCAAATTCAGGCAATTTTCTACAATCTCCTGATCCGTTGCATTTTTCAGCTTCGCGTAAAATGCCTAAAGACTTAGAGAAATCAAGCTTGGTTTTAATGTTAGGTTCTACTCTATCAGGTTGATAGCGTAAGTTTTTATCCATTGGTAAAGCATCTACAATTTTACCAGGATTAAAAATATTTTCTGGATCAAAAGTGTACTTTATTTGCTTAAGCGTTTGGTAGTTTTTGTTACCTATCATTAACTCGATAAATTCAGCTCGTACAATTCCATCACCATGTTCGCCACTAAAAGATCCATTATATTGTTTAACTAATTTAGCAACATCGGTTGTGATTTGCCTAAATAATTTGACGTCTTCAGATTGTTTTAAATCTAAAATTGGACGTAGATGAAGCTCGCCAGCACCAGCATGCGCATAATACACTGCATTTTGGTTGTAACGCTTCATTAATGCAGTAAATTCATTAATGTAATTGGCTAAATCATCAATAGTTACAGCTGTATCTTCAATACATGCAACCGCTTTTTTATCACCAACAATATTACCCAACAAACCTAACCCAGCACTTCTTAAGTTATTAGCTTTATCAATATCATCTTCTATTAAAACAGGATTAGCGTAGCTTAAATTGTGTTTTTCAATATCAGTTATTAAAGCATTTGCTTTGTTTTTGGTATCGATTAATGTGTTTGCTCTAACTTCACACATTAAAATCGCCATAGGATTACCTGTTATAAAATATCTGTTTTCTTGTTGTGTTTTGTTTGCTTTTGTGCAATCCAAAATGGTTTTATCCATCATTTCGCAATTAAACAAATCGTGCTGCATTGCAGGTTTTACTGCTTTTAAACAATCTTCAATAGTTTTAAAATGCATGGCTACCATAACGCGATGTTTTGGTGGTAAAGCATCTAGTTGCAAAGTAATTTCGGTAGTAAAGGCTAATGTACCTTCGCTTCCTGATAATAATTTAGCGACGTTAATAGCCTCTTTTTCTATTAATTCGTCAATTGCATATCCAGTGTTTCTTCTATGAATTTCGGGTTTTGGAAAGTTGTTTTTTATTTCGTTTACGGTTTCTTCTGAAGAAATAATTTCATCTAAAACCTTATAAATATTGGCTTCTAAAGTGTTTTCTGATTTTAATTGCTGAATTTCTGTTTTAGTTTTTGAATTAAAAACAGCTTCAGTTCCATCACTTAAAATGGTTTTTAACTGAATAACTTTATCTCTGGTCACACCATATTTAATAGACGTTGTTCCGGACGAGTTGTTACCAACCATTCCGCCAATCATACAGCGATTAGACGTAGATGTATTTGGACCAAAAAATAATCCAAACGGTTTTAAATAGTTATTTAATTGATCACGAACAACGCCTGGTTGAACTGTCACAGTTTTAGAAACGACATCTAAATTTAAAATTTTTGTAAAATATTTAGACACATCTACAACTATACCGTCACCAACACATTGACCTGCTAAAGACGTACCTGCAGTACGAGGTATTAAAGACGTATTATTGGTCTTAGCAAAATCTATTAGCGTTTTTATATCGTTTATGGTCTTTGGATAAGAAACTGCAAGTGGCAACATTTTATAAACAGATGCATCTGTAGCATAAATTTTTCTTAATAAAATGTCAAAATGAAGTTCGCCTTCTAGTAAAGTTGAAAGTTGAGAAAGCTTAGATTTCATAATAGATAAGACGGATTTATATCTTCAAATTTAAGATTTGTTAACCAATATTAACAAGCATTTAGGAGTAAATTTTAACATTCAAATGAATTTATATTTAATTTTACTTAAAACCTTAACAATTAAAAAATTATGAAAAATCTTTTTATTACAACCCTTGCAATCCTTGGATTTGCAACATTTAGTTATGCACAAAATATTTCTCCTAACGCAATTGGACTTCGTTTAGGTGATAGTGATGGATTTGGTGCCGAAGTTTCTTACCAAAGAGCTTTAGGTGACAATAACAGATTAGAAGCCGATTTAGGTTGGAGAACTGGAAATAACTACGATGGATTTAAACTTGCTGGTCTTTACCAATGGGTTTGGAATATTGATGGTGGATTTAACTGGTACGCTGGTGTTGGTGGTGGATTAGGCTCTTACAGCTATGATTTACCAAATGTAAATGATGATAGCGAAACTTTTGTATTTGCTGCTGGTGATGTAGGTATTGAATACGATTTTGATATTCCGTTATTACTATCTTTAGATTTTAGACCAGAGTTTGGATTTGGAGATTATAGAGATGATCTAGATTTTGATATCGCTTTAGGTATTAGATATCAATTTTAATCAAACAAAAACATAAAAAAAAGCCTCCAAAATTGGAGGCTTTTTTTATTAATAAACTTTGCATTTATTTAATGTATCTTGATAAATTGCTTCGTATTTAGGTACAATTTGCTGTATATCAAAAGTTTTTGCTTGTGTTACAGCATTCTGTTTAAATTGATTTAAAGTTTCTGGATTAGACAGTATTTTTATAGCGTTACTACTCATGTCTTCTACATCTGACACATCACTTAAATATCCAGAAAAACCGTGTTTATTAACTTCTGGTATTCCTCCTGTATTACTTGAAATTACTGGAACTCCAGACGCCATAGCTTCTAAAGCAGATAATCCAAAACTCTCGGTTTTTGATGGTAGCAAAAATAAATCTGAAAAACATAAAATACGATCTATTTGATTACTATTACCAAAGAAAACTACTTTTTCTGATATTCCTAATTCTTCGCATAAACGCTCTGCTGGTTCTCTTTCTGGTCCTTCGCCAACCATCATTAATTTTGCAGGAATTTCCTTTTGTATATTGTAAAATACTTTAATGACATCTGGAATTCTTTTTACTTCACGCATATTACTTATGTGAGTGATAATTTTCTCTTTGTCTGTAGCCATCATAGCACGTTGACAATCTGTAAAATCGTGAGTAAATTTATTAATGTCTATAAAGTTTGTGACTACATTAATTTCCTTTTTTATATCAAATAACCTAAGAGTATCTTCTTTTAAACTGTTAGAGACTGCTGTAACAGCATCTGATTTATTTATACTAAAAGTTACTGCTGGTTTATAAAAAGGATGATTACCAACTAAAGTAATATCGGTTCCATGTAATGTTGTTACAATTGGTACGTAAACACCTTCTTCTAAAAGCATTTTTTGAGCCATATATGCTGCGTATGCGTGCGGAATTGCATAATGCACATGTAATACTTCTATATTGTGAAGTTTTACCATATCTACCAATTTACTTGATAATGCTAATTCGTATGGTTGATAATGAAATAGCGGATATTCTGGCACATTTACTTCATGAAAATGAACATTATTACCAAGCAATTCTAATCTAACAGGTTGATTATAAGTTATAAAGTGAATTTGATGTCCGCGTTTGGATAACTCTAAGCCTAATTCGGTTGCAACTACACCACTTCCACCAAAGGTAGGATAGCAAACTATAGCTATTTTCATATTTTTAATTCTTGATTCTTTTAATACTTTAAAAGAATGATTAGTTATTGTTGTTAGTCTAATTTAAAGCGTAAACTTTACATTTTAAGCTAATCTATTATAGCATTATAAATTGCTTCTTGAATATTGGTTCTTATATTTTCTCTTAATAGCATGTTTTTGCCTTGTGACGTTGGATAAGTTCTATTAGCCATAAAAACATAGACAATTTCTGTTTCTGGATCTGCCCATGCATAAGTACCAGTAAATCCTGAATGACCAAAACTAGTCATACTTACACAACCACAAGTTGGTCCAACATCACCTAATTGAGGTTTATCAAATCCAATACCACGACGATTATCACTTTCGCAATAATAACAAGTATTAAATTTGTCTAAAGTTTCACTTTTAAAATAGCGTTTTCCGCCGTAAAATCCTTTTTGAAGAAAGAGCTGCATAATTTTTGCAATGTCGTTAGCATTACTAAAAATCCCAGCATGACCACCAACTCCACCTTGCATAGCTGCGCCCATATCATGTACATAACCTTGCACAGTTTCAAAGCGATAATAATCATCATTTTCAGAAGGTACAATGTGTTTATTACTTATAGTTTCAGCAGGATTATACATCGTATAATTTGCGCCTAACGATCTATAAAAATGGTCTTGTACTAATTGATCTAATGGTTTATCATAGTATCTTTCTATATATTGTTTTAAAATATAATATGGTAAATCACTATATCTGTATCTTAATCTTGATAATAAATCGGTATCTTTAATAATAGAATTTATAGAGTCTTTGTAATCGTCTCTCATATATAATTCTGGAGTAACTTTAACCGTAAACCCTTCAGTTTTTTGAGTTCTGTAATACTTTGAAGATGGTTTTTTGGTAACACTATCTAAAGTTTTATAATAAAAAGGAATCCAAGGTTTTAATTGCGCATAATGCGAAAGCATTTTTTTAAGCGTTACATTTTTTTTGTTAGAATTTTTATAGCTAGGTAAAATCTCGGAAAGTTTTGTGTCTAGACTTACAACGCCTTTTTCTTCTAATTCCATTAATAACGGTAAAGTAGCAACAATTTTTGTTAACGATGCTACATCATAAATATCATTAAATTTAACTACTTCTTTACCTTCGTAAGTATGTTTTCCAAAATTTTTATTGTAAATCACTTTACCGTGTCTTGCTACAATTAATTGAATTCCTGGAGTCATTTTTTCGTTAACAGCATGTTTTGCAATAGAATCTACCTTTTGCAAAGCATAACTAGACATACCAACACGTTCTGGAATAGAATAACCTAATCTTTGTAAACTGTTAGTTTGTATGCCATCTCCTACTTTAAAAAACTCGCCTGTAGAGACCGGTAAAACTC
This sequence comes from Mesoflavibacter profundi, assembly GCF_014764305.1. Taxonomy (NCBI): domain Bacteria; kingdom Pseudomonadati; phylum Bacteroidota; class Flavobacteriia; order Flavobacteriales; family Flavobacteriaceae; genus Mesoflavibacter; species Mesoflavibacter profundi. The sequence goes on along the minus strand of NZ_CP061703.1, from coordinate 2,749,407 downwards.
CTTTTGCGGGTATAGCACCAAATATTAGTTGTGCAGATTTTTGCTGTGCTACTTCACTATTTTGATAACTTACAATCACACTTTCTAAATTAGTGACTGTTTTTAAGTCCATTAAGGCGTATGGCTTAGCAAAAATGTTTAAAATGACGTTGTTGGTTCTTGTTATTTCGTACAACCAAGTTAATTCTTCATCTGAAAATTTATAAGATTTCCAAGGATTATCATTTGATTTATGAAATCCAACAATTACTGTATTATAATTTTGAAGCTTACTTATTAATCCATCTAAATTACTATCTGAAATAATATGAACATCTGTATACTTTTTTAACTCATTGTAAAATGCATCACCATTATCATCTCCAAGCTTAACATAAGCTATTTTTTTAGTTTCTAAATGTCTTAATGGAAGTTGTTTAGGTGTGTCTTTAGCTATAGTAATTGCATTTTCAATTAACATTTCATACAACACATCATCTTTTATTCGATTAAGATCTTCGACTAAATTTAAAGTATTGATAGGCTTATAATTGTGTAAACCAACTTTGTATTTTGCTTGCAATACCTTTTTAACCGAATGCGCTAAACGTTGTTCAGATATTAATCCTTTAGTGTAAGCTTCAGAAATTTTATTAATTCCGCTTGGCACATCTTCAGACATTAACATAACATCATTTCCTGCTAAAAATGCAGTTAAATCTACATCACCACGTGTATCTATACTTGACGATGAATTACCATCAACTCTTGGAACAACATACTCAGATACACCTTTCATTGTTAATGCATCTGTAAAAATTAGTCCTTTAAATTTTAATCTTTCTTTTAAAATATCGTTGATTATAACCTTTGAAATTGAAGAAGGCAATCCATTTTCTCCAGTAAGACTTGGAATATTAAGATGAGCTACCATCACACTAGATAATCCTTCTTTTATCAATGTTTTATAAGGGTAAAGCTCTATAGAATCTATTCGTTTTGCAGAAAAATCTACCGTTGGTAACGTTTTATGAGAATCTGAAGACGTATCGCCATGTCCTGGAAAGTGTTTTGCATTTGCTAAAACACCAGCACTTTGTATACCTTTCATAAAGGCTAAAGCTTTATTAGTGACGTTATCTCTATCTTCACCAAAAGAACGATTACCAATTATTGGATTATTAGGATTGGTATTAATATCTACAACTGGTGCAAAATTAAAATGAACACCTAATCGTTTACAATGCTCACCAATTTGTCTACCAGTTTGTTCTATTAATTGATTGTTTTTTACAGCTCCTAAAGTCATATTCCACGGAAAGGAAAATGTAGAATCCAATCGCATACTTAATCCCCATTCTGCATCCATACCAATTAACAAAGGAACATTTGCTTGTTCTTGTAATTGATTGTTAAGAATAGCTTGACGTTTTGGTCCGCCTTTACTATAAATTATACCACCAATTTTATGATTTTTAATTAAATCTAAAACATCATTTTTAGAAGGTCCTTCACCATTAGAAAAAACTTGCACCATATACAATTGTGCAATCTTTTCGTTTAAAGACAAGCTGTTATAAACACTATCTACCCATTTTTGCTGAGATACTGTATCTTCTGTTAATAAAGGGTTTGTAGTGTGTTGAGCTACAAGAAATGTTGTAGTTAAAAATATAAATACGAGGGAAATTTGTTTATGCATAAATTAAAGTTGTCTATTCTTATACTATTCAACTAAAAACTATGCCAAATTAGTATATTTTAAACTATAAATAAAAGACTTTAAGAATGTTTTATAAAAGCTTTATAAACATTTAATCTACTAAATCTATATGTCTATCGTGATAGCCTAAAAGATATAAAACACCATCTAATCCTATGCTAGAAATAGAGCTTTGCGCATTGTTTTTAACTTTAGGTTTTGCGTGAAATGCAATACCTAAACCTGCAAGATTTAGCATTGGTAAATCATTTGCGCCATCACCAACAGCAATAGTTTGACTAATATCAATACCTTCTTTTTTAGCGATTTCTTTTAAGTATTCGGCTTTTTTATTTCCGTCTACAATTTCACCAACATAACCGCCAGTTAATGCTCCATTTTTAATCTCTAATTGATTGGCATACACGTAATCTATACCTAATTCTTTTTGAAGATAATGACCAAAATATGTAAATCCTCCAGAAAGTATTGCAGTTTTAAAACCGTAGGTTTTTAAAGTATCTATTAAACGTCTTGCGCCTTTAGTTATTGGTAAATTTATAGCAACGTTGTGTAATACATCTTCACTTAATCCTTCTAGCAATTTCATGCGACGTTTAAAACTTTCGTTAAAATCAATTTCGCCTTGCATTGCAGATTCTGTAATTGCCTTAACTTCTTCGCCAACGCCAGCAAGTTCTGCTAATTCATCAATTACTTCTGTTTGAATTAATGTAGAATCCATATCAAAACATACTAATCTTCTGTTTCTTCTATAAATATTGTCTTCTTGAAACGCAATATCTACATCTAAATCGTGAGAAATTTGCATGAATTTTTCTGTGAATTCAGCTTTGTTTTCAATTTTACCTCTAATAGAAAGTTGAATTGATGCACGAGGATACTCTTCGGTTTTAACTAAAGATGTTCGTCCTGTTAGCCTTTTTATAGCATCAATATTCAGATTTTTGTCTGATATTACCTGAGTAACTTTAGAAATTTGTTCGGCAGTTAATTTTTCACCTAAAATGGTAACAATGTAGCGATCTTTACCTTGTAAGGTTACCCATTTTTCATATTCTGCTAAAGAAATTGGTGTAAATTTAGCTTTAACACCAAGCTCATACGCTTTAAATAATAAATCTTTAAGTACTGCTGCAGAGTTATTTCCTGTCTCTATTTCGAATAAAAATCCTAAGGATAAGGTGTCGTGAATATTGGCTTGACCTATATCTAAAACTTTTGCTCCGTAATGAGATAAAACGCTTGTTAAACTTGATGTTAATCCAGGTTTATCTTGTCCTGAAATATTTAATAGAAATATATCTTTAGCCATATTTACTTTTTAAAAGAATCTATTATGCCAGCTTTCGCTTGCTAGCACTTCCCAATTTTCGTTTAATTCACTTATATTGGTTACTAAATTATTAAAAACAATTGTGTTTTTAGATACAGCTTTGTCTTTTACCATTTTTCTAAAATCCAATAAAGATTTATGAGCAACAAATTCTCCTTGCTTGTAAGAGACATTCATTTTATCCATTAAATCTACATTGTAGTCTTGTTCTAATTGTTGTATAAATCTTACAGATGCATCTATACTACAACCTGTTGCAGCTTGAGACGATTGGTCTACCGCTAATACGATAAAACGTTTATATCGAATATCAAATCCTGCTTTAAGGTCTGATCCATGAGCTGTCCATTGCGTAATAAATTGCTCTAATTTGTGTTTAATTTGATCAAGTTCTTCTTCTGTAAAACTTCTATTAGCTTGGTAAATCCAAACTCTTGCTTCTTCTGGAAGTGTATTAAATTGTACTAACATTTAGTCTTTATTGTTTGTTGATTTTGGTTTAGCCAAAAAATAGCCAAATATCCAAATAAGAATAAAGCTTATCATTAAGTTTATAATACTAAATGATAAGCCTCTAATGTAATTAATAATGGCAACAATAACTGTTCCTATTATTGCCATAAGTAATCCCGTAAACATTTTTTGTTTGGGTGATAATTTATTTTGCATAATGCTTTTATTGCGTATTAGACAACATTTCAGCTATATCTAGCACTTCAATATCTGCTTCTTTTTCTTTAGCTTTTACACCATCTGTCATCATTGTATTACAAAATGGACAAGCTGTAATAATTACTTTTGGGTTAGTCTCTAAAGCATCTTCTGTTCTTAAAACATTAATATCTTTATCACCTTTTTCTGGTTCTTTAAACATTTGTGCGCCGCCAGCTCCACAACATAAAGAATTGCGTTGATTACGCTTCATCTCTGTAAAAGAAACACCTAATTCTTTAATTAAATCTCTTGGTGCTTGGTAAACTTCGTTTGCACGACCTAAATAACAAGGATCATGAAAGGTTACTTTTTTTCCTTTAAACGTTGATTCTTGAATTTTTAATTTTCCTTGAGAAATTAATTGAGATAAAAATTCGGTATGATGATACACTTCATATTTACCGCCTAATCCAGGATATTCGTTTTTAAGCGTGTTATAATCATGTGGATCTGTTGTTATGATTTTTTTTACTTCGTACATATTCATGACTTCTATATTAGTCATAGCTTGCATTTGAAATAAAAATTCGTTTCCAGCACGTTTTGCTGCGTCACCAGATGCTGATTCTTCTGTCCCTAAAACTGCAAAATCTACATTAGCTTTGTTTAATAATCGTACAAATGCTTTTGTTATTTTTTTTGCTCTATCATCAAAAGCACCAGCAGATCCAACCCAATACAAATATTCTGGTTGTTTGCCTTGTGCTATTACATCTGCCATTACTGGCACTATTAATTGATCGCTCATCTTGTTTAGAGTTTATTTATTTAAGGCTGCAAAATCTTTTTTGGACAGTCTTATATATATTGATAATATTTTTATACCGTTTTGTTTTCTGTTTTTAGGATCTTCCTGCTCTTCTTTTGCAATTTTTAGTGCTTGTTGTCCTAAAGCTTCTGTTTGTACATCTGTACAGTAATCACAAATTACTTTTTTTAATACTATTTTTTCGGCAGTATTATTAGCATACTTTATATGTGTAATCACTTTAAATTGTAAAGAGTCTTTTTTATAGTCCTGCGCATTTAATTTTGATAAATTAAAGCATAATAAAACTACTATTATTAGACTGTATTTACACATATAAATTATTACTCATTTACCCAGTTTAATCTATCCATTTGGTTATATGGCCAAGGTGCACCATTATTTTCTATGTTTTGCATCATGTTGTTTAATTCAACTGGTGCAGCACTTTCTTCCATTACTAAATAACGTCTCATTTCCATGATAATTTGTAATGGATCTATACTAACTGGACATGTCTCTACACAAGCATTACAACTTGTACAAGCCCAAATTTCTTCTTTAGATATGTAGCTGAAAAGATCTTTTTGATCATCTACAAACTGTCCTTTATTAGCATCTATATTTTTACCAATTTCTTCTATTCTATCTCTAGTATCCATCATTATCTTACGCGGTGATAATTTTTTACCGGTTAGATTTGCTGGACAATTACTTGTACATCTACCACATTCTGTACACGTATAGGCATTTAGTATGTTTACCCAAGATAAATCTGTTGCATCTTTTGCTCCAAAGCGCTCTACTTCTTGATCTTCTTCTCCTTCTGGTGTTGCTGCAAATGGATCTGCGTTTGGATCCATCATCATTTGTACTTCTTTTGTCACATTTGCATCGTTAGTAAATTGACCTTTAGGTGTTGTTTTACCGTAATAAGTGTTAGGAAATGCTAATAATATGTGTAAGTGCTTAGAGAAATATAAATAATTTAAAAACACTAATATTCCTGCAATATGTAACCACCAAGAAGTTCTTTCTATTAAGTGTAAGCTTCCTTTTGATAATCCAGAAAACATTGGCGCAATGTATTGGCTAATAACATTACCGTGACCTAAGTTTTGAAATGTAGTATCTGTAGCATTCATTATTAAAAATAATGTCATTAATACCATTTCAAAATATAAAATAAAATTACCATCATTTTTAGGCCAACCTTTCATTTCGGCACTTAAAAAACGTTTAATTTTTATCACGTTTCGTCTTAACCAAAAAACGATCACAGATACAAAAACTAATGCTGCTAAAATCTCGAAACTACCAATTAAAAATCCATAAACAGGTTCTGGTAATATTTTTAGTCCAACTCTATGTGTACCAAATAATCCATCGATTATAATTTCTAAAACTTCTATGTTTATGATTACAAATCCTATGTAAACTATAACGTGAAGTATTCCAGCTATTGGTCTTCTTACCATTTTACTTTGCCCTAAAGCAATGTAAGCCATGTTTTTCCATCGTTGTGATGAATTGTCTGAAACATCTACATCTTTACCAAGCTTTATGTTTCTTATTAACTTCTTAACATTTTTTGCAAAGTAACCAACGCCAACTGCCAATAGTATTGCAAATAGAATATTAGGAATGTACTGCATGATTATATTTATTTAATTTAGTTAGTTATTATCTTCAATTTCGTTTCCTTCAGCATCGTAACGTTTTGGCTTTTTACCAAATAATGAAAAATGAACGTAACGCTTAGGATTAAGCTTCATGTCTTGTAAAAGTTGCTCCATTTGTAATGCTGCGCCTTCTAAATTATTATAAAGTTTATCGTCTTTTAATAATTTACCTAGAGATCCTTCACCGTTTTCTACACTAGCTAATAGTGCATTAACATTGGTTAATGTACCTTCTAATTTTTCTATGCTTTTACTTAGCTGAGCTTCTTTTAAATCTGTAGTCAACACTGTTAAGTCTTCACTAATTTGTTTAAAATTTTGAAGTACTTGCGCAATATTTTCGTCATTTTTACTTACCACACCATTAATAGAATAGGATAAGTTTTTAAAAGATTTTAAAGTAGAATTTAACTCGGCTATCGTATTTTTTAAACCGTTTTCTGAAGTATCTGTAACAAGTCCGTTTAGATTAATTAGTAAAGTGTCTGCAGATTTTAAAGTAGAATCTAAATCTGTACTAAGCTCAGAAAAATTACCTGTAAGCTTATCTACCAAGCCTTGCTCTACTTCAGATTTTAAAAAATCACCATTTTTTGCATATTGATTATCATTTGCAAAAATTATTGCTAATGCATTATTATCCATAAGACCTGGTTTGTAAAGTCTTATGGTGCTGTTTTTTGAAAATTTTATATTATCGTCTACTGTAAAAGATACTCTAGTTTTTCCTGAGTTTATGTCGTAAACAATATCTTTTACTTTTCCTACAGGATTACCTTTTACGGTTACAGAAGAGGATTTAGAAAGTGCATTATAATCAAACTCGGTATAATACACATCGTCATTTTCTAATATGTTATTACCTTTTAGATAGTTAAAACCAAATACAAATAAGAATACACCTAAAATTACTATTAGTGCCGCTTTGATTTCTTTAGATATTTTCAAAATATATGATTTAGGTTAGTTACAAAAATAAGAAATAAAAAAAATAATTATTGCCTAATTGGATTTGCTTTTTAAAGCATCGGAAAGTTTTATTTGTTTACCTTCTTTAAATGCAGTTATAAATGCGGTTTTATAACCTTTATTAACAGCTTGTATTTGAAGTTGTTGCGCTTCGTTATAATCTGAAGTATAACCGTAATAATACTTATAAAGGTTACCAACTTTTTCTCTAGAAATATCGTTTAAGCCTTTAAAATTATACGATTTAGGCTCTAAAGATTTAGAACTAGCGGCTAATTGCACCTTAAAAACAACGTTTGTAATTGTGTTTTTTGGAGTAATTACTTTAGTCTCTATTGGGATTTCTAAATGATTACCAACATTTCTATCTACTTCTTTTTTATAATCTAAAATTGCATTGGCAATAGATGTAGATAATTCGTTTTGTCCTTTTTTAGAATTTAAGTATTTACCTTCTTGTGTATTAGTTACAAATCCAGTTTCTATAAGTACGCTAGGCATTACTGTTTGATGTAAAACTATAAAACCAGCTTGTTTTACGCCTCTATTTTTTCGTTTTAGTTTGTTTGTAAAATTATCTTGTATGTTTGTTGCTAATTTTATGCTTTGGTCCAGATATTCTTCTTGCATAAACGACAAACCAATAAAAGACTCTGGTGATTTTGGATCAAAGCCAGCGTAGTTTTCTTCGTAATTTTCCTCTAGAAAAATTACTTCGTTTTCTGCTTTAGCAACTTCAAAATTTGTATTGTTTCTGTGCAAACCAAGTACGTAAGTTTCACTTCCATAAGCTTGAGTATTGTGAGCATTACAATGCACAGACACAAATAAATCTGCATTATTATCATTAGCTATTTTACCACGTTTGTATAAGTTTACAAACACATCTGTTTTACGCGTGTAAACCACTTTAATATCTGGTTGCTTATCTAAAATAGCACCAATACCTAATACAACTTTAAGTGCAATATCTTTTTCTTTTAATCCGGATTTAGCATGTTTACCAGGATCATGACCACCATGACCAGCATCTAAAACTACAATAAATTTATCTTTTTTAGATTGCGCATTTGCCTGATATACACCTACAAATGTTAATAGTATTGTAAAAAATACGAAAAGTTTAAAAGTGTTCGTTTGCATAGTTATTATAACCTTTTTTTATACGGTTTAGTATGAATTACAAATTTTAACGAAATATAAATATTTCACAAAAAAATATATGTAGTTTTGTCAATTCAAAAACCAAGCCATACTTTTACAAAAATACATTTAAAAGCATTGCATACACAACGTCTTAACATACTTTTTGCCCTTAGTTTTACAGTGTTTATTAACACTGTGTGTTTTGCACAAAAGGATTTGCCAGAAAAAAATACCGAAATTCCTTCGGTAGAAGATTCTACCGAAACACCGCAAGAAAAAGAAACAGACACTACTGTAACTATACTTCCTGAAGATTTTTTAGAAACGCCTAAAAAAAATGATTCGACTAAAAACGATTCAATACAACCAAAAACACAACTACTTTCTAGTACTGTTACTTATAAAGCTACAGATTATATGGCTTATAAGAAAAAGGAATCTAAAATGTATCTATATAATGAAGCCGAAGTGTATTATGAAGATATGGAAATTAAAGCCGGAAGTATAATTCTGGATTTTGATAAAGATTTAGTTTATGCTTACGGTATTAAAGATACTTTAGGAAATTACACGCAAAAACCTAGTTTTAAACAAGGTACTAACGAGATTATTCCAGACTCTATTATATTTAATACAGTTACTAAAAAAGGGTTGATTTACAACTCTCAAACAGAACAAAATGGTGGTACTTTAATTACTGAAACTACAAAAAAAATTAACGATTCTGTTTACTACGTAAGAAACGCAAAATTTACTACTGCAGAAGATTTAGATGATCCAGAATATTACTTTTTAATAAGTAAAGGTAAAATTGTACCAAATTCTAAAGTAATTACAGGTCCAACACAAATGCATATTTACGATGTGCCAACGCCTGTTTGGATTCCGTTTGCCTTTTTCCCGTTAACTAAAACTAGAACTTCAGGAATTATTTTCCCAAGTTTTGGTGAAGATGGTAGACGTGGTTACTTTTTACAAAATGGTGGTTATTATTTTGCTATTAGTGATTATGTGGATTTAGCTACTATTGGCGATTATTTTACTAATGGAAGTTACGGACTTAGATTAGAAAGTAAATACGCAAAACGTTACAAATTTAATGGTAATGTTGGTTTTAGATACGAAAATTTAATTACTAGCGAACGTGGTTTTCCTGATTATGCAAAAAACACCATTTATAATATAAGATGGTCACATGCACAAGACTCTAAAGCTAATCCAAATTCTAGATTCTCAGCATCTGTAAACTTAGGTAGTAGTAATTACTATCAACAATCTGTAAATCAAGTAAATTTACCAAACACACAAAATAATACATTAGCCTCTTCGGTCTCTTATTCTAAAACTTTTCAAGGTGAGCCACAAGCTAATATTAGCTTAACAGCAACGCATTCTCAAAATACACAAACTGGAATTGTAAATATGACGCTACCAACTTTTCAAGGTAGTATTAGCAGGATTTATCCTTTTGCGCCAAAATTTGGAGCTAAAAAAGGTATAATTCAAAATATTAACTTTCAGTATAATGTAAGAGCAGAAAATAGAATTAATACCGAAGAAGAATTTTTCTTTAAAAGTGAAATGTTTGACGATGCTAAAGTTGGTGCTAAACACTCGGTTCCTATTGCTACAAACTTTAAAGTCTTTGATTATTTTAGTGTTAGTGCAAGTGCAAATTTTGACGAAGTTTGGACATTAAACCCAATTAGAAAGTATTACGATCCTATTACCGAAAGTATTTTAACTGAAGAACTTAATACGTTTGATGCTTTTAGAACTTATAACTTTAGTACAAGTATAGGAACTACTCTATACGGAATGTTTAACCTAGATAAGAAAAACGAAGGTAAAAAACTTCAAAAAATTAGACATGTTGTACGTCCATCTATAAGTTACAATATCAATCCTGCATTTGATAATTATTATGATACCGTAGAGGTAATTGATGCAGATGGAACAACACAGTCTGAATATACTAGATTTGAAAACAGTATTTTTGGACGTCCAAACAAAAACTTTTCTAGTGCTATTGGTATTGGTGTTTCAAACAATTTTGAAGCAAAAGTTAGAGATAAAGACACAACCAACTTAGAGCCTAAAAAGATTACTTTATTAAACAATCTTAATTTTTCTACATCTTATAATGTAGCTGGCGATTCTTTAAATTGGAGTCCTTTACGTGTTACCGGTGGATTACAAGTATTAAATAATAAAATGAACATCAACTTTGGTGCTACTTTAGATCCTTATGCTTTAGATGCTAACAATAGAAAAATCAATACTTTTAATATAAATAATGGCGGAAGTTTATTTAGAATGACTAGCGCTAATCTTACTTTAAATTATAGTTTAAGTAGTAAAAGTGGAAAATCTACTACAGAAAGTCAAAGTGCTATTAACGAGCGTTTACAAGGTGGTGGACGAGCAGATGATCTTTTTGGAGTATCTGAAGATTTTGCAGACCAACAATTTAATAGAGATGGTATTGACGAAGATGAAGAAGAGGAAGAAGAATCTGAATTATACAATTATAAAATACCATGGAATGTAAGATTTGCCTACGCTGTAAACTACTCTAATGCAGCTAGACAAGACGAAATATCTTCACATTCTTTAATGTTTTCTGGAGATATCGAAATTTCTCCTAAATGGTCCATTGGTGGATCATCCAGTTATGACTTTAAAAATAAAGGATTTGGTTTAACACAACTACGATTTCAAAGAGATCTTTTAAGTTGGAGAATGAATTTTAGTTGGGTTCCTTTTGGTACATATAACCGTTGGAATTTCTTTATTGGTATAAAATCTAGTTTACTTAAAGATTTAAAATACGAGCAAAGACGTAAACCAGATGAACAATTATAACATCGTATCATGAAAAAAATAATAACTACAACAAATGCTCCTGCTCCAATTGGTCCTTATAACCAAGCAGTTTTAAGTGGAAACACTTTATATACTTCTGGTCAAATTGCTATAAATCCAACAACTAATAAATTGGTTTTAGATGATATTAAATCTGAAACTAAACAAGTCATGGAAAACTTAAAAGCAGTTTTAGAAGCAGCAGATATGACTTTTGAAAACGTTATTAAAACCTCTATTTTTATTAGTGATATGCATAACTTCTCTTTAATAAACGATGTGTACGCTACCTATTTTGACGAAGATTTTGCGCCAGCAAGAGAAACCGTAGAAGTAGCAAATTTACCTAAATTTGTAAATGTAGAAATTAGCATGATTGCTGTAAAATAAATACGGTATATTAACTATTGTTAATAAATCTTAGTTTCAATTTTAATTTTAGGCTCTACAATATCACTTAATCTTGTATTTTTGATAGTAACCAAATCCATACTATCAAAATGCGTATAGAATATGATATTAAACTAGGTTTTAAAGATGTAATGATAAGACCTAAACGATCAACTTTAAAAAGTAGATCTCAAGTTGATTTAAATAGAGAATTTAAATTTTTACATAGTAATCTTACCTGGAAAGGAATACCAATTATGGCTGCCAATATGGATACGGTTGGCACATTTAATATGGCTTCTGCCCTATCTAAGCACAATGTATTTACTGCTATTCATAAACACTATTCTTTAGAAGAATGGAATTCGTTTTTAAATACAAGTGAGAAAGGAATTGAAGATTATATAGCTGTAAGTACAGGAACAGGATCACAAGACATACAACGATTACAGTCTATATTTACCAAGCATCCATTTTTAAAATTTATTTGTATTGATGTGGCTAATGGTTATTCTGAACATTTTGTGGACTTTTTAAAGAAAACAAGAGATCAATTTCCTGATAAAGTTATTATTGCTGGTAATGTGGTAACAGGCGAAATGGTTGAAGAACTATTGTTGTCTGGTGCAGATATAGTAAAAGTAGGAATTGGTCCAGGTAGCGTTTGTACAACACGTGTTAAAACTGCTGTAGGTTATCCTCAACTATCTGCAATAATAGAATGTGCAGATGCTGCACATGGTTTAGGTGGTCAAATAATTAGTGATGGTGGTTGCACTATTCCTGGAGATTTAGCAAAAGCTTTTGGTGCAGGAGCAGATTTTGTAATGCTTGGCGGTATGTTTGCTGGTCATACAGAAAGTGGTGGAATTACTATTGAAAAAAATGGTAAAAGCTATAAACAATTTTATGGAATGAGCTCTGCAACTGCTATGAATAAACATGTTGGTGGCGTTGCAGATTATAGAGCTAGCGAAGGAAAAACTGTAGAAGTTCCTTTTAAAGGTGATGTAGAAAACACATTACAAGATATTTTAGGTGGTTTAAGAAGTACGTGTACTTATGTTGGTGCAGAAAAACTTAAAGAACTAACCAAGCGTACAACGTTTATAAGAGTTGCCGAACAAGAAAATCAAATTTACAGTTAATAAAAAAAGCACTTTTTTAAAGTGCTTTCATTAATAATTCTGCAGTTGCCGGATTTGTTGCTAGCGGTATATCGTGTACATCACATAACCTCATAAGCATTAACACATCTGGCTCATGCGGATGTTTTTCTAAAGGATCTCTAAAAAACAAAACCATTTGACACTTACCTTCTGCTACTCTAGCAGCAATTTGTGCATCACCACCTAAAGGACCTGATAATAATCTAGTCACTTCAAAACCAGCTTTTTTAACCTTTTTACCAGTTGTTCCGGTAGAAATTAATGTTATATTTTTTTGTAATAAAATGTCTTTATGTTGATTTAAAAACTGAACCATATCAGCTTTTTTACCATCATGTGCAATTATAGCTATTTCCATATTTAAGTCGCATCTGTATGAAAGGATACTAATCCTTCTATTGGACGTCTTTCAAAATTACCTACAGTAAAGCCCATTTCTTCTGCAACTTGCTTAATTTCATCTTGACAGAAAAATGAAATTGATCCAGCAAAATGTACTGGTACAGTTTTTAACTCTTCTTTAAACTGCATAATCATATTATTTGCAAAACGTCTAAATCCTCTTTTTATTAATTCTCTAATATATTCTGAGTCTTTATTTAGTATCATAAACTCTGCAAACTGCGCCAAATATGCATTTGGATTTGGCTGTTTGTATAAGTTGTACTTAATGTAATCTGCATCTAGATTATACTTATCACCAAAAGCAATTTTAATATCTTCTGGCATATGGTTAAAGTAATAATCTCTTATTAATTCTTTACCGTAATAGTTACCTGAAGCATCATCCATTAATGTATAACCCAAAGATTTTACACGTTGATGTAGCTTTTTACCATCATAATAACTACAATTAGATCCTGTACCCATTATACAAACTACTGCAGCTTCTTGAGGATTATTTATGGTTGCAAACACAGCCGCCATAGTATCTTCTTCTACTTTTACTTCTGCGTTTGGAAAAAATTCGTTTAAAACTAATTTTAGAACTAGTTTAGGATTTTCGGTACCACAACCAGCACCATAAAAATAAACATGAGTTACTTCTTCTCTATGGTTATTTAATGGTTCGCTTTTTCTTAAAACTTTTCTAATCTTTTTTTCTGAAAGTATAGCAGGATTTAATCCTTTAGTACGGATTTTTTCTAATAACTGATTTCCTTTACTATCTACAGCTTTCCAGTCACACTTAGTAGATCCGCTATCAACAATTAATATCATATAAGGTTGTTTAATATAAAAAAAGCGTAGCACTTTTAGACAAATATACTACGCTTTTATTTCATTAAAGAATTTATCAATTAAAGTGAATTAACTTTTAAAGCTAAATCTACTAATTTATTAGAATATCCAAATTCATTATCATACCAAGATACTAACTTGAAAAATCCTGGGTTAAGCTCGATAGAAGCATCTGCATCAAAAATACTTGTTCTGTCATCACTAACAAAGTCTTGAGATACAACAGCCTCATCTGTATAACCTAAAACACCATTCATTTCTCCTTCAGAAGCTTTTTTCATAGCTGCTTTAATTTCTTCTAAAGACGTTTCTTTTTTTGTTTTTACTGTTAAATCTACTACTGAAACATCTACAGTTGGTACTCTAAACGCCATTCCTGTTAATTTTCCGTCTAATTCAGGAATAACTTTTCCTACTGCTTTTGCTGCTCCTGTAGAGGTAGGTATAATATTATTTAATGCAGAACGTCCTAATCTATAGTTTTTTCTAGAAGGCGAATCTACAGTGTATTGAGTAGATGTTGCTGCGTGTATTGTTGTCATTAACGCTTCTTCTATTCCAAAGTTTTCGTCTATTACTTTAGCAATTGGTGCTAAACAATTAGTTGTACAAGATGCATTAGAAACGATGTTATCTGCAGCTGTTAATTTGTTATCGTTTACTCCCATTACAAACATTGGTGCATCTTTACTTGGTGCTGAAATTACTACTTTTTTAGCGCCTGCTTGTAAGTGATAATCTGCTGTTTCTAAAGTTGTAAAAATTCCTGTACATTCTGCAACTACGTCTACTCCTGCTTCATCCCATTTTAAGTTTTTTGGATCTCTTTCTGCAGTTACTCTAATAGTTTTTCCTTCTACTACTAAATTTCCATCTTTCACTTCTATTTTACCATCGTAACGTCCATGTACTGAATCATATTCTAATAAGTATGCTAAATGTTCTACATCTAATAAATCATTTATAGCTACTACTTCTACGTTGTCTCTTTTTAAGGTTGCTCTAAAAACGATTCTTCCTATACGACCAAAACCGTTTATTCCTAATTTTAATGTTGACATATTTTTATTAATTTGTTTTAGTTTTAATTATTTATGTAGTCATAATATCAGACACTCTAATTAGTTCCTGATCTATTTCTGACTTACCTTTTACTGCTTGTTCTAATGGTGTTAAAGCTATTTCGTCTTTAATTAATCCTACCATGTAATTGGATTTACCTTCAAGTAAACTTTCTACAGCTGTTACGCCCATTCTACTTGCTAATACACGATCAAAACATGATGGTGATCCACCACGTTGCATGTGACCTAAAACAGATACTCTTACTTCATATTCAGACATATTCTGTTCTACATAATCTTTTAATTCGAAAACATTTTTTCCTGTTTTATCGCCTTCTGCAACGACAACAATACTTGAAGATTTTCCTGATTGTTTACTTCTTCTTAAAGACTCTAATAATCTATCTAATCCTAAATCTTCTTCTGGAATTAAAATTTCTTCTGCTCCTGCGCCAACTCCTACATTTAATGCTATGTGACCTGCATCTCTTCCCATAACTTCAACAAAAAACAATCTGTTATGTGAGCTT
This sequence comes from Mesoflavibacter profundi, assembly GCF_014764305.1. Lineage (NCBI taxonomy): Bacteria > Pseudomonadati > Bacteroidota > Flavobacteriia > Flavobacteriales > Flavobacteriaceae > Mesoflavibacter > Mesoflavibacter profundi. The sequence continues at coordinate 2,733,850 of NZ_CP061703.1, read as the reverse complement.
GCTGTATCTCTAATCTTATCAATACAATCTACTACTGTATTTAAAGCTGTATCGTATCCTAATGTATGTGAAGTCCCATAAATATCATTATCTATAGTTCCTGGTATTCCCATTACTGGAAAACCAAACTCTTCGTTAAAAACTAATGCACCTGTAAAACTTCCATCACCACCAATGACTACTAAAGCATCTACTTGTTCTGCAACTAAGTTGTCGTAAGCTTTTTTACGACCTTCTTTTGTCATAAAAGCTTTTGATCTGGCAGATTTAAGAAATGTTCCGCCTTTATTAATAATATCTTTTACGCTTCTTGCTGTTAAAGGCTTAAAATCGCCTTCTATCATACCTTCATAACCGCGGTAAATTCCTACGCATTCTATATTATGAAAAGCACATGTTCTTACAACAGAACGAATAGCTGCATTCATACCTGGAGAATCGCCACCAGATGTAAAAACGGCTATCTTTTTTATTGTATTTGACATATAAATAATTTGTTAGTTATGTAAAACTAATAAACAAATTTAATTATTAACAACTGTTTGGCTAAAAATTTGTGAAGTACCGTAAACTATAACGTTTTCGTTAATAACTATTTAATTATGAAGTAGTTTTTATGAAAATTTTTAATGCTTTAGAAGCGAAAAATTAGTCTTCTTTAAAGGTTGTGTTGGACTTGAAAACTGGATCTGTTTCCGTTGCAGTTTGGTTTGGATTTTGGGAATTGTTGTTGTCGTCTTCTTGATCGTTTTCTTCTTCTTTTTCTTTTTTAGGATTGAAAATTTTACGAAGTAATTCTCCAAACGTATCAAAATCTACATTATAAGCAATACCTACACCTTGTGTGTAACCTATCTCTTCACCAAAATTTCTTATACTGTTTTCTCTATTAAAAACTTTTGCTATTAGTGTTCCTTCTTCATTTAATAAAAAATCTACTTGAACATCACCTGCAATTACAGAATCACCTAATCCTCCAACTGGTACTCCAACTTTACCATTTATTAGGACACGATCCGAAATCTTAGTTTGTAAAGTTACACCAACACGGTTATCTGTTTGAAAGTCTGGTCTGTTTTGTCCAGCTTCAAAATTTAATCCTACGTTAAATTTACCATCACCAGAGGATAATAAATTATTTACTAATCCATTTAAACGCTCGGTTAATGTTCCTGTAAAGTTTAAGTTTTCTAATCCACGACTAAAAGAACCTGTTGCTAATAAAAATAACGCTTGATTTTCTCTATCCTCTCTAGAGTCTAAACGATAGTTTAATTCGGATTTAATTGTAGAACTTGTATTAGGAAACTCAAACGCATAATTAATGGTTGGTCGTTCTAATTGATCTGTTAGCTCTAAAGTTAAATCTACTGGAATACTTCTATTAATTGGCGAATCTAATAATGGTGATGGATTTGCTCTCGTACTATATTTTGCTTTAATATCTATTAAGGCTTCCAATGGTGCGCCATTCCAAGCTAATGTACTTACATAAGGCTCTACAATAAATTGCTTTTGTACTACACCACTGTAAAGAAAATTATAAACACCTTCATAAACCACAAAATCGCCATACATATCAAATTTATTATTGGTATTTATTTCTATTAATAATCCACCAACTCCACGACCTTTAATTGTACTTCCAGATGTTTTATCAATCAAGATTTCAATTTCGGCATCTTGAGTTACGTCTAATTCAAAATTTAGATCTAAACCTTCATCTACTTCAAAATCTATCTCTTTTCCTTCTTCTTTAGCTTGTTTTTCTTCAGGCGTTAAAAAATGAATAATTGAATTATCTCCAAAAGATTCGTTATCATTTAGAGGAATTTTAAACACTGTTCCTTCCTTAGTTTCGGCAATTACATTTATGCTTAATGCATCTGTAGATCCAAATATTTTTGCACTTCCGCCAATAAATGCAGTACCGTAATACATAGATTCTTCTGTATATTCAGTATCAAGCACTAATAATTTTTGAGTAGAAATATCTAGATCTAATTTCCAATCTGAAAAATTGTTGTGACTTATGCTTCCGCTAAAATTACCTTTAGAATTTGCTTTAGTATCTGTTATATTAGTTTTATTAAAAATAAAACTTTGGTTGCTTAAGGTTAATGATGTGTTTTCTTGGAAGTCGTAATCTACATTTAAATATGGTATGCCTAAACCACCATTATCTATTTTTAATTCTCCATTAAAATTTGGCTTATTTAAGCTTCCAATAACTTTTGTGTTTCCTGTAATTTCGCCTCTAATATTACTTAAAATTCCGTCTAAAAATGGATTAAGTGGTTTTAAACTAAATTTATTAAAATTTAAATTTACATCTATATTTGGGTTTTCTCCAGCTACGTAAATATTACCATTGGCTAAGAATGAATTTGTAGCGTCGTCCTTTATTTTTGCATTAACATTGTAGTTGGACAAGTCTGAGTTTCCTTCGATATTAGCTTCAAAAGAACCTAAATAAGTTTTATTTAATTCTAAATCGTCAATTGTTATGTTAGATGTTGGGACATAACTACCATTTTCTTGTAAAATATTTAATTTACCGTTAATAATTCCTCCAAGTGATAAACTGTCTATTTCGGGTACTATCTTATTTAAGTCTACTGCTTTAAAATTTAGTTTTAGGTCTTTGTAGGTCGAGTCTTTTATAACACCTGCTAACTTGATTTCTTCTTCTTGATGGTTAAGGATTAAATCTTCTATTGTAAAGTCTTTAAAATCACGATCAAAAACAATTTTATTATAGTTGTTTTTGTCTTCATTTACATACCATTTATTGCCTTTAAATGTTACGTCACTTTTCTTAAATCCAAATACAGATTTGTCTTCTTGATTTATAGTGTGATAAAAACTAAGGTTATATAAATCGTCATTACGTTTTCCACCTTTAAACTCAGATCGCATATATAACGTATCGTTTAACGTCACGTTTATTAAATTGAATTTAGAAATACTGTAAGGTTTTGTGTAAATACTATCAATTTCTACAAACGTATTAAATAAAGGATTGTTGTTATCTACTTGAACTTCTATTGCATTAGCAAAATAGTCTAGAAGTTTAATTTTTGGTGATTTAAAAGTTAACTGAAACGCTTTTTCATTACTTTCTACTCTACCCTTAATATATGTGTTTGGTCCAAGCTCTACTTCTGGTAAAAATACTTCTACAATTTTATTATAAATTTTAAAATTGAAATCTATGTATTGGTTGCCTTCTATGGTATTAGGTACGTAATTGGTATACATACTTTTAATAGAGTTTTCAAAAAGAGGCTCTAAATCGTTAAATTTGAATGATCCACTTAGTTTTCCTTCTATAATTTCTGGCGAATTTATATCTATTATATGCTCGTTATTTATAAACTGAGAATTAATTTCGAAGTCTTTAAAACTGTAAGTATCATTTTCATTAATATACGTTGTGTTTTTAAACTGAATGTATCCTACTGCATCATCTAAAGTTGTTGCATTCATTTTCATATCTACAGTTCCAGAAAATTCAGATTGCTCGTCTCTATTGTAAAAATTTAATGTTTTTAGGTTAGCATATTTTACATCGGCAACAAAATCGAAAGAATTAACATCTTGTGATAAATCTGCTAAACCGTTAAATTCTAATTGTAAGTTAACATCGTCTATAACTAAATTACCATTAAATTTACTTTGCTTATAGTTACCGTTTACTACAATGTTTTGGTAATTATATTTATTATAATTAATACTATACACATCACCTTTTAATTGGGTAGATAAGTTTTCTTTTTTAAATCCAACTCCATCTACATCAACGTTTAAAGAGGTTGTTGTTAGATTAGGATCGTCAAGTAGTTTTCCTATATTAAACTCGTCAAAAATAATATTTCCTCTATACGATGCATTATCAATATTATTGATATTAAACATCTTTAAATCAGATTTTACGTAACCTAAGTCTGTATTTATTTCTAAATCTGCAATAATATTATCCGGTGTAATATGTGTATCGCCTTTTGCTGTAAAATTACCAAGCTTATTAAATATAGACGGAATTGCTTCTCCTAAAACATTTGGTAATAACGCTTTTAAATCTTTGTAGTTAGAAGACAGATTGGTAAAACTACCATCCATTTCAAAATTATTGGCTTCACTATTAAAAAGATTTTTAAAATTAATAGTTCCGTAAATTTTAGTGTTACGACTTGTATTAAGTTTTAAATCATTAGTCGTTAAATCATTTAATGTACCAGATAATTGTGTACTAAAACTTGCGTATTGTTCTTTACCAAACTCATTATAAAACGTGTTTAAATCGTCTAGTAAAATATTAGCTTCGGTAAAATTTGCATCTACATTAACCTTATCTTCAAAAAATTTAAAATCTTCACGATTATAGTTAAAATGAAGCTGACCTTTAACAAAAGATTCTTGAGTTTTAATGGTTAAATTATCAAAACGCATTTGTGTTAAAGTATAAGAAAAGTTTGTAGAAAGATTTTCTAAAGCCAGACCACGACTATCTAAAAACTGCATTGTATTTATACGTGCACTTACATCGCTTGCATCAATCAAGAAGTTAGTAGCATTAATATTTAAGTCTTCAAACTGAAGTATTCTTGGTGTTTCCTTATTCTCATCAATTAGTCTAAATATGCCATTTGTGATAGTAACATCACTAGAAGACATTAAAAAACTACTTTTTTCTTCACTTGGTGTGTCTTCATCAAATCTAGAAACAAATACATCTAAATTGGTATCGGTTTCGCCTTGATATGTTTTTACATTAAAAATTAAATCTTCAAGAACAATATCTCCAAAATTTAGTGTCCCGTTAATAACATTTTTTACACTTAATATAGAGGTGTTTATTTTGGATGCAGCAATTAATGTGTCCTTTTTATAATCTCTTATTAATACACCTTTTATATTTACATCACCGTTATACTGAAGCCCTATTTTATCAATATTTATATTGGTTTTAAAGTCTTCATTTAATCGTTTAGTAGCGTATTTACCTAGTTTGGTCTGTACAGCAGGAATAGAAAAAACTAAAATTAAAATAATAAATAGCAATAGTAGTATTGCTATAATTTTACCCAATATTTTTAGTGCTTTTTTGATGCTGTATTTAAATTATAATTTAATAAAGAAACTTTTACCTTTGCATATACGTTAACAAAAGTAAATTTAGTTGTTAATTTAAAAAATCAAAATTAACAATTATTATGCCTAAAAAAAGCTAATGAACTCACAAAATATTTATATCCTTGGTATTGAGAGCTCTTGCGACGATACTGCTGCAGCTGTAATCCAAAACGGAAAAATTTTAAGCAACATTATTGCTAGTCAAAAAATCCATGAAGAATATGGCGGCGTTGTACCAGAATTAGCTAGTCGTGCTCACCAACAAAATATCGTTCCTGTAGTTGACCAAGCGTTAAAAAAAGCTGGAATTACCAAAGACCAATTAAGTGCAGTAGCTTTCACAAAAGGTCCTGGACTTATGGGAAGCTTGTTAGTTGGTACATCTTTTGCAAAATCTTTGGCTTATGGATTAGATATACCTTTAATAGATGTAAACCATATGCAAGCGCATATTTTAGCGCATTTTATAGATGAAGAAGGTTTTGATAAACCACCATTTCCGTTTTTAGCTATGACTATTTCTGGTGGACATACTCAAATAGTAAAGGTGACTAATCATTTTGATATGGAAGTTATTGGCGAAACTATAGACGATGCTGTTGGCGAAGCGTTTGATAAAAGCGGAAAATTATTAGGCTTAGGTTATCCAGCAGGACCAGAAATTGACAAACGTGCTAAATTAGGTAATCCAAAAGCTTTTAAATTTAGTAAACCAAAAGTAGACGGACTTAACTTTAGTTTTTCCGGTTTAAAAACCGCTATTCTTTATTTTATTCAACGTGAAGTAAAAAATAACCCAAATTTTATAGAAGAAAATCTTAACGATATTTGCGCTAGCATACAATATACCATTATTGGTATTCTAACCGATAAGTTAAAAAAAGCAAGTAAAGAAACAGGTATTAAACATATAGCAATTGGTGGCGGCGTTTCAGCAAATTCTGGAATACGACGAGCCTTAAAAGATGGCGAATCTAAACACGGTTGGACTACATATGTTCCTAAATTCGAATTTACCACAGATAATGCTGCAATGATTGCTATTGTTGGTTATTTAAAATACTTAGATAAAGATTTTGCAGCGCAAAATGTAATGGCTTCTGCCAGATTAAAAATCTAATATTGTTAAAACCATTGTTAATAACCTTTAAAAAAAGACCATTTACTGTGTCTTTTTTTTGTTTTTTTGCTTAAACAAAACTAAAAATCTAAAAATTTAATTAATGAAATACCTACTTACAGTAACACTAGCTTTAATCACTTTTACAGCAACTGCTCAAAAAAAACTGATTAAAAGTTTAGATACGATAACAACTACAGAACAAGCCGAAAAATTTTTAGAAACCAAAAAATCTAGAAAAAATAAGATTCTAATTTTTAATGAAGAAAAGCACCAATCTAAGCTAGCTAACGCATTATTAAGCACATCTGTTGGTAGCACAAAAGTGGTTAAAGGTGAATTTGACACGACAGTTTACAAAGTCATAGAAAAAGATAACCAGCGTCATTACAGACTAAGTTACGTGTATTTAGATGGCAATAAATTAGATGCCGAAACTATTGTAAAATATAAAAACGAAATCCTTCAATCTTACGAAGATGGTGTTAGATTTGATGATTTAGCAAAAAAATATTCAATGGATAAAAATGCGTTACGTGGTGGCGATTCTGGTTGGTTAAAAGAAGGTAATCTTCCTATTGAAGTAGAAACAGAAGCGTTTAATCTAGAACACAAAGTTGGACAAATTTACACCGTTAGAATACCAGAGCCACAAGCTTATTTTGTAATTTTAAAAACACACAGAATTAAAAAAATTAAAGAAATTAAAGTTTTAAAAGTTATAGATTAATTATAAAGAATAATTTAGCTTTTAATCGTATATATTACTGTTAATTAATAGTTTGACGTAACTTACCTTAGTAAACGTAAAACAAGCTATTATGAAACTATTTTTAATTAATGCGATGGTAACTGTATCGTTATTACCATTAGCTTTTTCCCTTAATTCTGGCAAAAAACCAAATAACGATAAAAAAATTACAATTTGCCATGTTCCACCAGGAAATCCTGGAAATATGCATAAAATAACAATAAGTTATAACGCATTACAAACACATTTAGATCATGGAGATTTTATTTGTGCAGGACACGATCAATAGACAAATTTTATTAAAATTAAGAGTCTTATTTTATCAAAAAGTAAGACTCTTTTTTATTTTTGTGTTTTTAAAAATTATATGCAGTTATTCTATAATTCAGATATTTCAGAACAAAACAACTCGTTTACTTTTCCTAAAGACGAAAGCAGACACATTGTAAAAGTTTTACGTAAAAAAGTTGGTGATACGCTTTATATCACTAACGGAAAAGGATTCCTTTTTACTGCAAAAATCACTATTGCAGATCAAAAAAACTGCGTGGTAAGTATCGAAAATTCCGAATTTAAAAAACCAACAGATTACCAACTTCATTTAGCTGTTGCACCAACAAAAATGAATGACCGCTACGAATGGTTTTTAGAAAAAGCTACCGAAATTGGTATCACTAGCATCACGCCTATTTTTTGCGATCATTCCGAAAGGAAAAATGTAAAATTAGATCGTTTTGAAAAAATTTTACAATCGGCAATGAAGCAATCGCTTCATCTATATCTGCCTACTTTAAATCAACCTATTTCGTTTAAAGACTATATAAATCAAGACTTTTCTGGTGATTTATTTATCGCGCATTGCGAAGAAACAGATAAAAAATCACTAAAAAACGAAATTAAACCCAACACTGAAATCACAATTTTAATTGGTCCAGAAGGCGATTTTTCTGTTAATGAAATTGAAACAGCAATAAAAAATAAATTTATTCCTGTAACTTTGGGTAATACGCGCTTACGTACAGAAACTGCTGCTATTGTGGCTTGTCACAGCGTTGCGTTTATAAACGAATAATTATGAAGTTTAAACTTATCATATGTTTTTGTCTGTGTTCAATCTTTGGGTTTTCTCAAGATTTAGCAGTCTTAAAATATAAAGGTGGCGGCGATTGGTATAGTAATCCAACAGCTTTACCAAACTTAATCAAGTTTTGTAACGAAAACATTGGTACAGCGATGAACACAAAACCAGAAGTTGTTGAAGCCGGTAGCATTGATATTTTTCAATATCCAATGCTTCACATGACAGGTCACGGAAATGTTATTTTTGATGATACTGAAGCTGAAAACATTAGAAATTATCTTATCTCTGGCGGATTTCTTCACATTGATGATAATTATGGTATGCAGCCTTACGTTGTAGAAGCTTTAAAAAAAGTATTTCCTAATCAAGTGTTGGCAGAATTACCTAATACGCACGAGATTTTTAGCGCAGCATTTCAATTTAAAGATGGTTTACCAAAAATACACGAACACGATGGTAAAAGACCACAAGCTTTTGGGATATATCATGAAGACAGATTAGTGGTTTTATTTACTTTTGAAAGTGATTTAGGCGATGGTTGGGAAGATCAAGAAGTACACAACGATCCTGAAGACGTGCGTTTAAAAGCTTTAAAAATGGGCGCAAACATCGTAAAATATGCGTTTGAACATTAGCCTAAGTTTTATTATCATTTATGCAACTCAACCATTACAATACCAACTTTAAGCAACAAACATTTCCTATTACCATTGTTTGTCAAAATGTAACTAATGCGCCTAATATTGGTAGTTTATTTAGAACTTCAGATGCATTCGGTATAAAAGAATTAGTGTTTACAGGAACCGAAATTCCGTTAGGTAGAAAAATGACCAAAACGTCTAGAGCTACCGAAAAAGTTGTGAATTATCAGGTTGTAGAAGATGCTTTCGGCTTTATTTCTAATTTAAAAAACGAAGGTCATCAAATTATTTCATTAGAAATCACAGATAATAGCGTAGCATTACATAAATTTAGTTTCAACTTAAAAGCACCAATTGTGTTAGTGATTGGTGATGAAAATTTTGGAGTTTCAGACCAGATTTTAAGCATTAGTGACGCAATTATTCACATAGATATGTTTGGACAAAATAGCAGTATGAATGTGGTACAAGCTACTAGCATTGCGCTTTACGAAATGACTAAACAAATTATGGCTAAATAGTTATATATTTACAGTATGACATCAAAAACTATCTCTAACGGAATCCTTCGCGCTGTAGGAATAATTTTGGGTATTGCGCTTCTAGGATTGTTTATTTACAAAATACAAAGCGTAATTGTATATATTACTATTGCTGGTATTGTAGCACTTTTAGGCAGACCTATCGTTGTGTTTTTAAAAACAAAACTTAAGTTTCCAGATACACTTGCTGTTGTTGTCACTATTACCCTATTTTTAATATTTGTTTTTGGCTTAATTAGTCTTTTTATTCCTTTAATAATTGAACAAGGCAACAACTTATCTTTATTAGAAATTGACAAACTTCAAAGTAATGTAGAAAACCTTTATATTGAAGCTATTAGCCACTTTGGTTTAAATACAACTGATGTTGAGGCGTCTTTAAAAGATTCAAAATTTATGTCTAATCTAAATTTTGGATTTATTCCAGACTTTTTAAACTCGGTAATTTCTGGTTTTGGTAGCTTTAGTATGGGATTATTTTCTGTGCTATTTATTTCGTTTTTCTTCTTAAAAGACAGTAAATTAATGAGTAATGGAATAATTACCATTTTACCTAAAAAACACGAAAAAAAGCTTAGAAAATCGTTTGTAACTATAAGAGATTTACTAACTAGATATTTTGGTGGTTTATTACTGCAATTACTTATCTTATTTACCATTTATTCTTTTGTGCTATTCCTATTCGGCATAGAAAACGCCATAATAATTGCTACACTTTGTGCTTTACTAAATGTTATTCCGTATTTAGGACCAGTAATTAGTGCTGCATTGTTAGTGCTATTAAGTATGTCTAGTAATTTAGGACAAAGTTTTAGCGATGTCATCTTGCCAAAAACCATATATGTAATGATTGGTTTTATTATCGCGCAATTAGTAGACAACTTTTTTAGTCAACCTTTTATATTCTCTAAAAGTGTAAAATCTCATCCTTTAGAAATCTTTTTAGTCATCATTATTGCAGGACTAATTTCTGGTATTGTCGGACTAATTGTTGCTATTCCAGTTTATACTGCCATAAAAGTAATTGCTAAAGAATTTTTAAGCGAATATCGTGTAGTAAACAAACTTACAGAAGGATTAAATGATTAATTTCAATAAAGAAATATTAAATATTGAAATTCAAGAGTTTATAAAAAATAATATTAATTCAAATATCTCTGAATTAATATTGAAAGGTCTTCATTTTTCTTCTGAAATTTCTTCAGAAATTATTAATCAAATTGAAGCTAAAAACCGTTGTAAAAACAAGCTGAATACTTGGTTTGAAACTGATAATATTTACTATCCAAACAAACTAAATATTGAGCAAACATCTTCTGAAGTTACCGCTAAACACAAAGCGTCTTTGATCAAAGGAAAAAGCCTAATTGATGTTACTGGCGGATTTGGTGTAGACTGTTTTTACTTTGCTAAACAATTTGAAACTGTTATGCATTGTGAGCTTAATACCGATTTATCTAAAATTGTTGCTCACAATAACTCCGTTTTTAAAATTGAAAATATAAATTGTGTTGCCACTAATGGAATAGATTACATCATAAATAACGATACTACTTACGACTGGATTTACATTGACCCTTCACGTCGTAACGATGCAAAAGGTAAAGTATTTATGCTATCTGATTGTTTACCTAATGTTCCACAACATTTAGATAATCTATTTGAAAAATCTAACAACATCATGATTAAAACATCGCCGTTATTAGACATTTCTTTGGGTATAAAAGAACTTGATTTTGTAAAAGAAATTCATTGTATTGCAGTAAATAATGAGGTAAAAGAACTGTTATGGATTTTAGACAAAGGTTTTGACCAATCGGTTAAAATTATAACCACAAATATTAAAAAGGATAAAAAACATAATTTCGTGTTTTTCTTAAATGAAGAAGCTAATGCAACGGTTAATTACAGTAAACCACTAACCTATTTATACGAACCAAATTCAGCAGTTTTAAAATCTGGTGCGTTTAACAGTATTGCAGAGCAATTAAACGTGTTTAAATTGCATAAACACTCGCATTTATACACAAATGAGCAATTAATAGATTTCCCTGGAAGACGTTTTAAAATTGAAACAATTGCGCCTTACAATAAGAAAAGATTTAAACAGCAATTTAAACTTGACAAAGCTAATTTTACGACTAGAAACTTCCCTGAAACTGTTGCACAATTAAGACAAAAACTTAAAGTAAAAGATGGCGGAACTGACTATTTGTTTTTTACTACAGATGAAGACAACAACAAAATTGTTATACACTGCACAAAAGCTTAAATTTTAAAAATCGCATCTTCTGTAAACACAATATTAGTGCATTTTTTATCCGTTTTATTAGTGTTTAAGCCTGTAAACTTACTAAAAGCTGGCAATACAATATGATTGTCAAACACTTGATAACATGGTAATTTTATAAACTGTTTGCCTTTTCCTTTCAACACATATCCTGGATGAATATGTCCTGAAATATAAAATTCATCCTCTTCACACTCATATAAATCATGAACAAAAGTAAATGGACTTAAATTTAAACTTGGTTTAAAAATGTCGATATTTAAGTCTTCGTATAATGTCTCTGAAAGTCTGTCGTGATTACCAATAATTAACTGCAATTTTAAATTATCAAATTGTAACAACCATTCTTTAAAATAGTCTATATCTTTATTGACTTCTGCGTGAAATAAATCACCAACAATAATTAGCTTTTCAGCTTTAAAATAATCTATTAAGGCCTTTAAACGCTGTAAATCTTCAATTAAAACAGACTGACTAATTGGTATACCATTTTTTCTAAATGTAGCCGATTTACCAATATGCAAATCGCTTAAGACTAATGCGTTTTGTTCGCTCCAAAATAGCGCACGTTGGTTGGTTAGCACCAAGTTTTGATTGGCAAATTTTAAACTAATCGTCGCTAATTGTTTCATTCTTCAAATTTAAGCATCTGTTTTTTAATGCGCTCGATACGTTTTTGCAAATCTTCGTTTGTCATCGTGCCTCTTAAACCATCTACTTTTAACGGAAAACTCAATGGTGTAAACGATTTTGAATGTTTAATAATAATCTCACTATTTTTAATTCTACTAAATGCTTCACGTAATCTCACTTCTTCTAATTCTTGATTAAAAACTTCGGTATAAGCTTGTCTGATTAATAAATTTGAAGGCTCATTTTCTTCTAAAACTCTAAAAATCAAACCAGAAGACGATTGTAAACTCTTATTCGTTTTGCGTTGTCCTGGTTGCGATTGTACAACTAAACCAGCTATAACAGCGATATCTCTAAATTTTCGGCTTGCCATTTCACTAGCATTTATACTCGCCACAACATCTTCCATTAAATTCTCAATTGATAATATTTGATGAATTTTAGCTTCATCTAAAGGTAATTCTTGATCACTTAATAGTTCAAAACCATAGTCATTACAAGCAATGCTAAAGGTTAAGGGTTTGTATTTACTAATGCGATACGCCATTAATGCAGCGAAAATCTCGTTAACCAATCTGCCTTCAAACGGATACATAAACAGGTGAAATCCGTCTTTTGTAGTGATTAATTCGACTAAAAATTGATTAGCTTTAGGTATTTGTGATGCTTTATTTTGACGTTGCAATAATGGTCTTAAAAATTTAAGCTCTTTTTCAGATGTTTTAGCTTGTAAAGCATCGCTTAACTTTAACCTTAAAAAGTGTGTTAAATACGATGTTAATGGCAACGAGCCACCTTTCCAACTTGGCGTAATGGCTTTTTTAGACTTACTTAAAGTTACCAAAGCCGTCATATCTTTAATTTGCTTTAGTTGTAATACGCGACCAGCTAAAACAAAAGCATCGCCTTTTTTTAGCTTAGAGATAAAAAACTCTTCTATCATACCAATATAACCACCAGAAAAGAATTTTACCATTAACATCGCGTCACTAACAATTGTACCAATATTCATGCGATGTAACATGGCTATTCGTTTACTTTTTACCTTAAACAAACCATCTGTATCTAAAATTACTTTATGAAATTCTTCATAAGAGGATAATGTGTTACCGCCTTTTGTTATAAAGTGAATTGCCCAATTAAAATCGTCTTCGGTTAAATACGAAAAAGCATGTGTTTGTTGTAAAAGTTGGAAAACTTCGTCCTTTTTAAATCCTTCGCCAACAGCTAAAGTGACTAAAAATTGTACCAAAACATCGTAAGCCAAAACAATTGGTGATCGTGTTTCGATTTGTTGTTGTTTTACAGCTTCTTTGACAGCAGCAACTTCAATTAATTGTAAAGAATGCGTTGGAACGAAATAAATTTTAGAAGTCTCGAAAGGCGAATGACCGCTACGACCAGCACGTTGTAAAAAGCGCGCTATACCTTTAACTGAGCCTATTTGGATGACACAATCTACAGGCTTAAAATCTACACCAAGATCTAAAGAACTTGTACAAATTACCGCTTTTAAAATACCTGATGCAATTGCGTCTTCAATAAAATTACGTTGTTTTTTATCTATTGATCCGTGATGAATAGCAATCAATCCAGCTAAATCTGGCGCTTCTTCAAGAATGATTTGATACCATAATTCACTTTGATTTCTTGTATTAGTGAATATTAACGTCGTGGTATTTTCATAGATTATAGGTATAATTTTAGAACTCATTGTTCGACCTAAATGTCCTGCCCAAGGAAGCGTTTCGACTTGGTCTGGTAAGACTGAAATGATGTCGATTTTCTTCTTTAATTTCGCTTTAATTTGAATGGTTTTTAAATCTTTATAAGGCATTAAAACCTGCTGAGCTTCGTCTAAATTGCCAATGGTTGCAGTAATTCCCCAAACTTGAAGTTTTGGCGATAACTGTTTTAATCTTGCGATGGCTAATTCGGTTAAAACACCACGTTTATTACCTAATAACTCGTGCCACTCGTCTACCGCAATGCAATTAAGATGTTTAAACCAACGTGAATTTTTCTTTTGCGAGAACATTAAATGCAAAGTCTCTGGCGTAGTAATCAATACGTCTGGCATCAAGCGTTCTTGCTTACGTTTGATATTGGTTGGTGTATCACCATTTCTAACTTCAATTTGCCAATCTAAACCAATATCTTCAACCGCATTTGTCATTGCTTTGGCTAAGTCTTTAGCTAACGATCTAAGCGGACTAACCCAAATTAATTTCAGTCCTTTTTTATAGGTTTCTGGATGATTTAAATAATCGATAACAACCGCTAGAAACACCGAAAACGTTTTACCAAAACCTGTTGGAGCTACGACTAAACCAGAATGTTTAGTGTAATATTTAGACCAAGTTTTATACTGAAAATCAAATGGTTGCCATTCGTTTTGACGCATCCAATTCTCTATAATTTTGTAACCAGTAGAATTTTTAAACTTAGACATCTAACGGATTTGTAATAAGTTGTTTAACAGTTTCTATAGTATCAATTTCTGAAACGGGTTTATCTTTTCGCCAGCGTTTTATTCTTGGAAAACGTAGTGCTACTCCACTTTTGTGACGTTTACTAAAAGCGATACCTTCAAAAGCAATCTCAAAAACTAATTTTGGTTTTACAGTTCTTACAGGACCAAATTTTTCGATAGCATTTTTATTAACCCATCTAGAAATTTCGGTAATTTCATCGTTTGTCAAGCCAGAATAGGCTTTAGCAACTGTTACTAAACCGTCTTCTGTTTTTACCGCAAACGTATAATCTGTGTATTTACTACTTCTTCTACCGCTACCCTTTTGCGCGTAAATCATCACTGCATCAATGGTTAAAGGGTCTACTTTCCATTTCCACCAATCGCCTTTTTTACGACCAACATGATATTTAGATTGTTTTTGTTTCAGCATTAATCCTTCGCTATTATGCAATCTGGCTTCATTTCTTATCACATTTAATTCTTCCCATTTATCAAATTGAATGACTTCTGAAAGTTTAAAATTTGGTTTTGATAATTGATTATCACTAAAGAGTTTTTCAAGCGTATTTCTTCTAAACTGAAGGCTTTTCGCTCTTAAATCTTCATCATTAATTTCTAAAATATCGTAAGCAAAAAAGCCAATTGGTACGTCTTGTAATAGTTTTTTTGAAATGGTTTTTCTGTTTAATCGCTTCTGTAAGTCGTTAAATAATAACACAGATTGATCTTTAACAGCAAGAATTTCGCCATCTAATACAAAATCTTCTTTTATGGTTGAAACAATTTCAACTAGCTCGGGAAATTGTTTTGTAACCAACTCTTCGCCTCTTGACCAAATGTAAATTTCGTTATTTCGTTTTACGATTTGACCTCTAATTCCGTCCCATTTATATTCGACTTGCCAGTCTGAAACTGAGCCTAATTCGTCAAGATTTTTCTCCAAACTATATGCTAAACAAAACGGATAAGGTTTTGAATTATCGTAATTGATATGCGAACCGTTTATTAAGTCTTCAAATGAAATAGAATTGATGTCCCATTGCCCAATAATACTATGCATCAGTTGGTTGGCATCGACATTGGTTAGTCTAGAAAGTGCATTTACTAAAGTTTTTTTAGAGACGCCAATTCTAAAACTTCCACCAATTAACTTATTAAAAATAAAGCGTTGTTGCGTATCTAAATGTCGCCAAGCATTCAACACATAAGCTTTTTTTTCATCATCAGGTTTAGTTGAAAGTTGCTTAAGCTCGTCCATATAAATATGTAACGGTTTATCAATCGTATTAGAAGGTTCTGGCAATAATAAAGACAAGGTTTCTCCTAAATCACCAACCGTGCTGTAAGATTCTAAGAACAGCCATTCTGGTAGATCAGTTTCTTCAATGCACCATTGTTTTAATAAAGATGTTTTTACAGGTCTTTTAGGTCTTTTTCCTGTAAATAAAGCAATTAGCCAGAGTTTATCTTTATCTAAAGTAGTTTCAAAAAAATTGACTAATGCATCTAATTTGGCATTAGTTTTATTGGTGATTTCTAATGAATTTATGAGTTGTGAAAACTGTTTCATTAGCTAGCAGTTGTTAATTGTTGGTCTTTTGCACCTTCGTTGTCTTCTGTACCATATTCCGTGACAACTTCTTGACTTTCTATACCAATTTCATTTAAATACTTAGAAAATACAGCTTGCGAACCATGAGTGACGTAAACTTTCTCAGCTTCGGT
This sequence comes from Mesoflavibacter profundi, assembly GCF_014764305.1. Lineage (NCBI taxonomy): Bacteria > Pseudomonadati > Bacteroidota > Flavobacteriia > Flavobacteriales > Flavobacteriaceae > Mesoflavibacter > Mesoflavibacter profundi. The sequence continues at coordinate 2,717,455 of NZ_CP061703.1, read as the reverse complement.
AGCTCTAACAGCAGAAAGTAGTCCGTCCCAATCTGCATGATCACTAACTGCAAAGCCAGCATCAACGCCTTTCCAACGTCTATTTCCTCTTATTTGCATCCAACCAGAACAAATAGCAGTTGCTGCATTAGGAATCTTTTTGAGAAGATTAGAGCCCAATAAAGCTGGAGGAAGAATTACTATTTTATTTTGAATGTCTTTTTTATTGAAATCTGAAGTGATAAGTTTTGATTTTGGTAAAATAATTCCAGATTTAGAAATAGCTTGATTTAAATTGTTTATTGCTGAATGCACATAAACCTCATCAATTCCATCTACTAAAGACATAATTCTTTGCGCTTTACCCAAAGAGTAACCAAAAAACACACTAGTTTTATTTTGTTTTTGGTTGTTTACAATCCATTGCTGTAGTTGGTTTTGTAATACAGTTTCTGCTTTCCAACTGTAAATTGGTAAACCAAAAGTGCTTTCTGTAATAAATTCGTGACATTTTACTGGCTCAAAAGGTGTCGTTATAAAATCTGGATTTGTTTTGTAATCACCAGAAAACACAACAACTTTTCCTTTATATTCAAGCTTTATTTGAACAGAACCGATAATATGTCCTGCAGGATAAAATGAAACTTTTACACCATTTATAGTTTTTATTTCATTGAAATTTAAAGTTTCTATTGAAATGTCTTTACCTAAGCGATGAAGCAGTATGTTTTTTGAGTCCTGATGACACAAATAATGCTTATTTCCCCATCTTGAATGATCTGCGTGTCCATGAGAAATTATAGCATAATCTACAGGATACCATGGATCTAAATAAAATTTTCCTGGTATGCAGTAAATACCTTTTTTAGTGAATTTTATGAATTTCAAGCGTTTTTAACTACAAAATACAACCAAAATCATAAAATTATAGTAGACTTAACTAATTTTTAACCACAAACAAAAAAGCCTTACTAAAATTAGTAAGGCTTTTTGTGATCGCGACAGGATTCGAACCTGTGACCGTCTGCTTAGAAGGCAGATGCTCTATCCAACTGAGCTACGCGACCGATAAAATGTCGGGGTGGCAGGATTCGAACCTGCGACCTCCGCGTCCCAAACGCGGCGCGATAACCGGGCTACGCTACACCCCGAAATTGGTTATCTAATGCGGAGAGACCGGGATTCGAACCCGGGCATCCCTAAGGATGACAGCTTAGCAGGCTGCTGCATTACCACTCTGCCACCTCTCCAATTCATTTAATGAACTTTGCAACAAAATTGCGGATGCAAATGTAATGTTTCATATGGTAGAACACAACAATTTTTAATCTTTTTTTTAGAATTTTATTCTGGATATTCTATTCTTAGATGGTAAATGTTTGCTAGCTTGCGTTTTAACACCTTTTTTATTGCTTCGATTTCTTTAAAGGTAATATCCGCATTTAAAAATTGTCCTTCGTCTTTTTGTTTATTTATGATATTTTCAACAAAATTATCAATCTTTGATGATGTTGGTTCTTTTAAACTTTTTGAGGCAGCTTCTACACTATCACACATCATTAATATTGCAGTTTCTTTACTAAATGGCTTTGGACCAGGATATGTAAAATCCTCTATGTTTACATCTTCGTTGTTAGCCTTTTCTTTCATATAGAAATAATAAACTTGACTTGTACCGTGATGAGTTCTAATGAAGTCAATTACTCTGTCTGGTAAATTATTTTTCTTAGCAATTTCAATTCCGTTAATAACGTGATTTATTATAATTTGAGCACTTTCTTTAGGCGATAATTCATCATGACTATTTATTCCTGACGATTGATTTTCAGTAAAAAAAGTAGGATTTTTCATTTTGCCAATATCGTGATACAATGCTCCTACTCTTACAAGCATAGCATTAGCATTTATTTCGTTAGCAGAAGCTTCAGCTAAATTGGCTACATTTAAAGAATGATGAAACGTTCCTGGTGCTTTATTTGACAATTCTTTTAACAATCTAGAGTTTGTATCTGATAATTCTAATAAAGAAACATCTGACACTAAACCAAAAAGTTTTTCATATATGTAAATTAATGGTTGAACAAATAGAGTTGCTAAACCACATAAGATAAACAATACAAAGGTTTGCTTGTGAATGTTTTCTATACTTGCTTCATGAATAACAAAAAATGCAAAGTAGGCTATAATATAAATTAATGTAATTTGTCCAACCGAGATAAATAAATTTGCTCGCTTATACAGCTCGGATACGGTTAAAATTGTAACTATTCCAGCTATAATTTGTAAAAACATATACTCATAACTATTAGGCACAATAGATCCTAATAATAAAACTGTGATTACATGAGTAAACAGTCCTAATCTCGCATCAAAAAAGGCTTTTAACACAAGTGGCAAAATAGCTATTGGGACTATATAAACATATTCAGATTTGTAATTAATAATTAGTGTTGTTAATAAAACTACAACTAAAACATTGAAGAAAATAAATGTCACTTTAGTATTATTATTGTAAACATCTAATCTATATTTTCTAATAAAAAGCAATAGCATTAAAAGTGCTAATGCCACTAATAATGTATAAGCAAAGACTATCCAATAGTAATTGGATTTTGTCCAATCTTTGGATTCATATTCTTTTGATAAAGAATTTAATATCTGAAATTTATTATCGTTAACAATTTCACCTTTAGAAATGATTAAGGTTTCTTTTTCTACAACACCTCTATTTATAGATACAGTTTGTAAAGATTCATTTAAAACATTTTCTGTTAATGTTTTATCGTAGGTTAAATTAGGTTTAATTACATTAAAGAACACAGCTATTAATGCATTTTTACTTGAATTAGAAAACACATTTGTTAACGTATTTTCTATTGTAGATTTAACTTCGGTTTGATTATATAAATTTTTAAACTCTGTTGCTTCAACTTCTTGATTGTCTTCTAGAATTACAATTTTTTTATTATTAGAAAATTTTAAATTTTCGTTTATAATTCCGTATTCGTAGAATTTAGAAATAATACTTAATGCTTGATTTTTTAATTCGGTTTTAAATTGTAATGTGTCGTTAAATGTTTTATCAAAAACTGAATTAAAGTTTTTGATAACATCATTTTTTACAGTTTTATCTCTATTAAAATAAGCTGAAGATTGTTGTTTAAGTAATTCTTTCTCTTTTGCTAAATCAGCAGGCTTTTTTTGAATAGCAAAATCAAAAGGTGCATATAAATTTTCTGTTTGCCAAGGTTTGCCCTTTTCAAAATTATATTTAAACCTTCCGCTTTTAGGAAACATAAATACAATTAAAAAAGTTGTAGCTATAAAAAGTAAAATTTTATATATGTGAGAATGATTTTTATAAAATGTATTAATGCTGTATTCCATATAATTAGTCTAAACTTTTTCAAAAGTAACAAATAAATAGACTTAATAATGAGTTATAAAGTATAGAATGGTCTAAATTTTACTAAAAAATTAGTAATTTCGTTGCAATATTAAAAACAGAAAAATTTATGAGTAAAGAAGTTGTAATTGTCTCTGCAGCAAGAACACCAATTGGTAGTTTTTTAGGAGCTTTAAGTACAGTATCTGCACCTAAACTTGGTGCTATAGCTATTAAAGGAGCTTTAGAAAGAATTAATTTAAAACCAGAATTAGTACAAGAAGTATTAATGGGTAATGTGGTACAAGCAGGAGTTGGTCAAGCACCAGCAAGACAAGCAGCTATTTATGCAGGTATACCTAACACAGTACCTTGTACAACAGTAAATAAAGTATGTTCTTCTGGTATGAAAACCGTAATGCAAGCTGCCCAAAGTATAGCTTTAGGAGATGCAGACATTATTGTTGCTGGAGGAATGGAAAATATGAGCTTAATTCCGCATTATTTTCATGCAAGATCTGCAACTAAATTTGGTCCTGCAACATTAATTGACGGTATGCAAAAGGATGGATTAGTAGATGCTTACGGCCAAAACGCAATGGGAGTATGTGCAGATGCTTGTGCAGATAAATACGGATTTACAAGAGAAGATCAAGATGCTTATGCCATACAATCTTACAAACGATCTGCAGATGCTTGGGAAAACGGAAAATTTGATAATGAAGTAGTTCCTGTAGAAGTACCACAACGTCGAGGAGAACCAATAATTGTTTCTAAAGATGAAGAGTATACTAATGTTAAATTAGAAAAAATTCCTGCTTTAAGACCTGCTTTTACAAAAGAAGGTACAGTGACTGCTGCAAATGCATCAACAATAAATGATGGTGCTGGAGCAATGGTTTTAATGAGTGCTGATAAAGCAAAAGAATTAGGTCTAAAACCTTTGGCTACAATTAAAGGCTATGCAGATGCTGCACACGAACCAGAATGGTTTACTACTGCTCCTGCAAAAGCATTACCAAAAGCTTTAGATAAAGCTGGTGTTAAAATTGAAGATGTTGATTACTTTGAATTTAATGAAGCATTCTCAGTTGTAGGTCTAGCTAATATGAAAATTTTAGGCTTAAACGATTCTAATGTTAATGTAAATGGAGGCGCTGTATCTTTAGGTCACCCATTAGGATGTTCTGGAGTAAGAATATTAATTACGTTGTTAAATGTTTTAGAACAAAACGATGCAAAAATAGGAGCTGCAGCTATCTGTAATGGTGGCGGAGGAGCTTCTGCTTTAGTATTAGAACGTCACTAAAAAAATATAATGCAATACGGAATTTGTAATTTAAGCATTGTTCCTCTTAGATTAGAATCTGACGATACTTCCGAAATGGTGTCTCAAGTTTTATACGGAGACACCTTTAAAATCTTAGAGCAACGTAAAAAATGGAGTAGAATTAGACTAGCTTTTGATAAATATGAAGGCTGGATTGATAATAAACAATATTTTGAAATAGACGAAGTTTTATACAAAAGCTTAAATGATAATCCGCTTAAAGTAAGTACAGATTTAGTAGAATGTATTCAAGATGAAAACGAACAACTAAACACTATTGTTTTAGGGTCTACCTTAAATGGATTGGATGCGCTTAAACACACTTATGAAGGTCCTTTTTGCAATATAATACAACCTAAATCAAATATTATTACAACTGCATTTAAATACTTAAACGCACCTTACCTTTGGGGCGGAAAAACACCTTTTGGAATAGATTGTAGTGGATTTACTCAAATGGTTTATAAATTGAACGGTTATAAATTATTAAGAGACGCCTCTCAGCAAGCGACACAAGGTGAAGCTTTAAGTTTTATTGAAGAAAGTGAGCCTGGCGATTTAGCTTTTTTTGATAATAATGAAGGTAATATTATACACGTTGGTATTATCATGCAAGACAATTATATAATTCACGCTCATGGAAAAGTTAGAATTGACCGATTAGATCATTCTGGTATTTACAACGCAGATAAACGTATGCATACACACAAATTAAGAGTCATTAAAAAGATTATATAAATAAAAAAAAAGCTTCCCAATGGGAAGCTTTTTTATAGGTTTATAAATTAATTATCTACCTTCTAATTCAGCTGAAATTGCTTTAGCTTTTTCAGTTTCTCCTAAAGCTTGATAAATATTACGTAACTGCTCTAATATTGAGTTTGGAGCGTTCGTGTTTTTATTTTTGAAATCTAATAAAGTTTGTGCTGATTTTTCAAATAACGAAGATTTTTTATTCTTAAGTTCTTCATATTTTAAATCATCTGCTCTACTTGTTCCTAAAGAATTCATTTGCTCGATTAAAGCATTTCCTTCTTCTAAATATGTCGTAGATAAGTTTAATGCTGCATCTGCATTGGCTGGATTTATACTTAACACTTTATCAAAAGAAGCTCTTGCTTTTTCAATTTCTTTGTTATTCATATAAATTACACCAATATTATAATGTAATTCTGGATTGTTTGGATCTTTTTGAGCTGCTGCTTGTAATAATGACTGAAACTTAGCTTCGTCACCCATTTTAAAATAAATATTAGCCTCATTAATTAATAAGTTAACATCTTCTGGGTTTGCTTGCTTAGCTTTTTCTATTGCTGCTAATGCTTTATCATTTTCACCTTTATTCACATAAATTAATGCAATATTTTTAGTGATTTCTGCAGCTTTAGACTCAGAAGTTTCGTCAGCAGGATTAGTATGTGTTCCTCCTTTTACATATAAATCTCTTTCAGATTTACTGTTGAAAGAATCTACATTTCCTGTTTCTTTGTTTGTTGCAACATAAACAGTTTGTTCTCCTGTATATCCTAATTTATCTAATTCTAAATATACATCTAATGCATTATCAAAATCATTAGCACCTATGTAACTTACTGCTGCATAGTATAAATAATCTTGAGCTTCTGGATTTACTTTATACATACTTTTAAAAATTTGTGCAGCTTTGTTAAATTTTTTGTTTGTATAAAAGTTATTTGCTTTTGTTAAAAGATCATTTTCCATTGTTCTTTTAAACTCTGCTCCTTCTGCTCCTGCATTTACTACATTTTCTATTGCTTTATCCAAATCGTTTCCGCTTGCTGTACCATTAGCATAAAATGCTTGAGCAGAAGCTAAATAGAATTTAGTTTTTAGCTTATCATCCATTGCAGACAATTGGGAGTTTAATTGTGATGCAATAGTTTTTGCCTCAGCAAAATTGCTGCTTTTTACTGCTTTTTCTAATGCTTTAATTTCTTTTTTTTGCGCAAAAGAAAATACAGATACAAATAAAGCTAAAGCTATAATCAATTGTTTTTTCATTTTTTTACTTAGTTTGATTTTTAATTTAAATGTTATTCTTCTTCGTTAGTATCAATAGTTGTGCCACTATCTAAATTTTCTGTATTTTCAAGATCTGTTAGTTCTATATCTTCAGTTTCTTCATCTTCGTCTTTCATCACTTTTGCGACTGCTGCGATAGAATCTTTTCCTTTTAGATTAATTAGTCTAACACCTTGAGTAGCTCTACCCATAATACGTAAGTTTTCTAGTGCTAATCTTATTGCAATTCCCGATTTGTTTATAATCATTAAATCATCAGAATCTGTTACACTTTTTATAGCTACTAGATTACCTGTTTTTTCTGTAATAGATATTGTTTTTACACCTTTACCGCCTCTATTTGTTATACGGTAAATTTCGTCTCCAGTTTCTGGATCGTCTATATAAGTTCTTTTACCATAACCGTTTTCTGATACTACAAGAACTGTTTCTTCTTGCGGATTTTCTATCGTTACCATTCCTATTACTTCATCTGTATCACTACCTAAAGTAATACCTCTAACTCCTGAAGCATTTCTACCCATTGGACGTGTCTTAGCTTCTTCAAATCTAATAGCTTTACCAGATTTTAAAGCTAGCATTACTTGACTGTTTCCTGTTGTAAGTTTTGCTTCTAGTAACTCGTCATTATCTTTAATGGTAATTGCGTTAATTCCGTTAGTACGAGGTCTAGAGTATTGCTCTAAAGCTGTTTTCTTAACCTGACCTTGTTTAGTTGCCATTATGACATAATGAGAATTTATGTAATCCTCATCTTTTAGGTCTTGAGTACAGATAAATGCCATAACCTTATCATCTTGTTCAATATTAATAAGGTTTTGTATTGCTCTACCTTTTGATGTTCTTGAACCTTCAGGTATTTCGTAAACACGCATCCAGAAACACTTCCCTTTTTGTGTGAAGAACAACATATATTGGTGGTTTGTTCCAACAAATAAATGCTCTAAAAAGTCTTCGTTTCTTGTAGTAGAAGCTTTTTGGCCAACGCCGCCTCTATTTTGTGTTTTATATTCAGTTAAAGATGTACGTTTAATATATCCAGCATGCGAAATAGTAATTACTACTTGCTCGTCTGGGATCATATCTTCAATACTTAAATCTCCTCCAGCATATTCTATAACAGATCTACGCTCGTCACCATATTTTTCTTTAACTACTAATAACTCGTCCTTAATGATATCCATTCTACGATCTTTTTTATCTAAGATATCTTTTAAGTCTTCTATAGTTTTTACTATTTCTTCATACTCACTACGTAATTTATCTTGCTCTAGTCCTGTTAATTGACGTAGACGCATATCTACAATAGCTTTTGCTTGTATTTCAGAAAGTTTGAAACGTTCTATTAACTTTTCTCTAGCTTCATCTGCATTAGAAGAAGCTCTAATAATAGCTATAACTTCGTCTATATTATCTGAAGCAATTATTAATCCTTCTAAAATGTGAGCGCGTTCTTCTGCTTTACGTAGTTCGTATTTTGTACGTCTTACTACTACATCATGTCTATGCTCTACAAAATGATGTATTAAATCTTTTAGGTTTAATAATTCTGGTTTTCCGTTAACTAATGCAATATTATTTACACTAAATGAAGATTGTAAAGCGGTATATTTATATAGTTTGTTAAGTACAATATTAGGAATAGCATCTCTTTTTAATACGTAAACAATTCGCATACCGTTACGGTCAGATTCATCACGTATTGAAGATATTCCTTCTAATTTTTTATCATTTATCAAGTCTGCAGTTTTCTTAATCATATCTGCTTTATTAACTTGATAAGGTATTTCATTTACGATAATACACTCACGACCATTTACTTCTTCAATGTTTGCTTTTCCTCGCATGACTATACGTCCGCGACCTGTATGAAAAGCTTCTTTTACACCATCGTATCCATAAATAGTTCCTCCTGTTGGAAAATCTGGAGCTTTTATATGAGTCATTAACTCATCAATCTCGATATCGTTATTATCTATATATGCTATTGTACCATCAACAACTTCAGATAAATTATGAGGTGGCATATTAGTAGCCATACCTACTGCAATACCAGATGCACCATTAATTAAAAGACCTGGAATACGTGTTGGTAAAACAGTTGGTTCTTCTAACGTGTCGTCAAAATTTAACTTATGATCTACAGTTTCTTTATCAATATCTGCCAACATGTCTTCAGATATTTTACGCATACGTGCTTCCGTATAACGCATTGCTGCAGGACTATCGCCATCTACAGATCCAAAGTTACCTTGACCATCTATAAGCATATAACGTAAACTCCATTCTTGTGCCATACGCACCATGGTGTCATATACCGAAGTATCTCCGTGTGGATGATACTTACCTAAAACTTCTCCAACTATTCTTGCAGATTTTTTATGTGCTGTATTAGATCTTACACCTAATTCGTGCATACCATAAAGTACACGTCTATGTACTGGCTTTAAACCATCTCTTACATCTGGAAGTGCACGTGACACAATGACCGACATTGAATAATCAATGTAGGCTGATTTCATTTCATCTTCAATGTTAATCGGAATGAGTTTTTCTCCTTCTGCCATATATATATTAATTAGTTATATTCATTATTTCAAAACACGCTAATATAAAACTTTCGTGAGTATTCACAGGACATTTACGATGTTTTTTCACGATTTTTATTAACAATTTTACACTAGTTTTTAGTTAATAACTCTATTAACAATTATTTGTTAATTATTCTTACTTTCATCGTTTTAATAATTAACATATTATTTAAGGTATAGTTTTTGACATTACTAATAATGTTTACTATTTTTAAAGCAGAAAGGAATATAATATGGATGATAATTTTTCACCAAGAGTAAAAGATGTAATAGCTTACAGTAAAGAAGAAGCCTTAAGATTAGGGCACGACTTTATAGGTACAGAACATCTTATGCTTGGACTTTTAAGAGATGGTAATGGCAAGGCAATAAATATTTTAAATGCGCTAGATATTGATTTAAATCATTTAAGGCGTAAAGTTGAAATATTAAGTCCTGCAAACCCAAATACAACAATAACTTCTAACGAAAAGAAAAACTTGCATTTAACGCGACAAGCAGAACGTGCATTAAAAACTACTTTTTTAGAAGCTAAATTATTTCAAAGTACATCGATAAATACAGCACATTTACTATTGTGCATTTTAAGAAACGAAAATGATCCTACGACCAAGTTATTAAATAAACTTAAAGTGGATTATGATAATGTAAAAGATCAATTTAAGTCTATGATTACAAACGACGACAACTACGATGATATCACAGGAAGCCCAAAAGCAGAGTTTCCTGATGATGATGCACAACAAGATGATGCATCAAAAGACATATTTAACTCACCAACATCTAAAACCAATAAAAAATCTAAAACTCCTGTTTTAGATAATTTTGGACGTGATCTTACTGCTATGGCAGAAGAAGGTAAATTAGATCCTGTTGTTGGAAGAGAAAAAGAAATAGAACGCGTATCTCAAATTCTTTCTAGACGTAAAAAGAACAACCCATTACTTATTGGCGAACCTGGTGTTGGTAAATCTGCAATTGCTGAAGGATTAGCTAATAGAATTGTTAAAAGAAAAGTATCAAGAATTTTATTTAACAAACGCGTTGTTACATTAGACTTAGCCAGTTTAGTTGCAGGTACAAAATACAGAGGTCAGTTTGAAGAACGAATGAAAGCTGTAATGAACGAGCTAGAAAAAAATGATGACGTTATTCTATTTATAGATGAAATTCACACAATAGTTGGTGCTGGCGGCGCAACAGGAAGTTTAGATGCTTCTAATATGTTTAAACCTGCATTAGCAAGAGGCGAAATACAATGTATAGGCGCTACAACACTAGACGAATATAGACAATACATAGAAAAAGATGGTGCATTAGAGCGTCGTTTTCAAAAAGTAATAGTCGAACCAACTAGTGTTGAAGAAACTATAGAAATACTTAATAATATTAAGCCTAAGTATGAAGATCATCATAATGTAGAGTATACACCAGAAGCTATAGAAGCTTGTGTAAAACTTACTAATAGATACATGACAGATCGTTTTCTTCCAGATAAAGCTATAGATGCTTTAGATGAAGCTGGATCTAGAGTGCATATTACTAATATTGATGTTCCTAAGCAGATTATCGAGCTAGAAAAAAAGCTTGAAGAAGTTAGAGAAACTAAAAATTCGGTAGTAAAAAAGCAAAAATACGAAGAAGCTGCTAGATTACGTGATGACGAAAAACGTCTAGAAAAAGAACTAGCTGTTGCTCAAGAAAAATGGGAAGAAGAAACCAAATTACACCGCGAAACTGTAACAGAAGATAACGTTGCAGATGTTATTTCTATGATGACTGGTGTTCCTGTAAATAGAATTGCTCAAACCGAGAGTAATAAATTAGCACAATTACCAGAACTTATTACAGGAAAAGTAATTGGTCAAGACGATGCAGTAACTAAAGTAGTTAAAGCAATTCAACGTAATCGTGCTGGATTAAAAGATCCAAATAAACCAATTGGTTCGTTTATCTTTTTAGGACAAACTGGTGTTGGTAAAACACAGTTAGCAAAAGTACTTTCTAAACAATTATTTGATAGCGAAGAGTCTTTAATTAGAATAGACATGAGTGAATACATGGAAAAATTCGCAATTTCTAGATTAATTGGTGCTCCTCCAGGATATGTTGGTTATGAGGAAGGTGGACAACTTACAGAAAAAGTAAGACGTAAACCTTATTCTGTAGTTCTTCTAGACGAAATTGAAAAAGCGCATCCAGATGTCTTTAATATGTTATTACAAGTATTAGATGATGGATATTTAACTGATAGTTTAGGAAGAAAAATAGATTTTAGAAACACTATCATTATTATGACTTCTAATATTGGTGCCAGAAAATTAAAAGATTTTGGTACAGGTATAGGATTTGGTACTTCTTCGCAAAAGGCGCAAGAAGATGCAAATGCAAGAAGTGTCATAGAAAATGCATTAAAAAAATCTTTTGCACCAGAATTTTTAAACAGAATAGACGATGTCATTGTATTTAATGCTTTAGAACAAGAAGATATTAACAAGATTATTGATATAGAACTTGATAAGCTACTAAAACGCATAGATGGTTTAGGCTACAAATTACAATTAACTAAAGAGGCTAAAATGTTTATTGCTGAAAAAGGTTTTGACAAACAATATGGCGCAAGACCTTTAAAACGTGCAATACAAAAATATATTGAAGATGCCTTAGCTGAAGAAATAATTACTTCAAAATTACACGAAGGCGATAAGATTGTAATGGATTTAGATAAAAGTTCAAATGAAATTACAATTTCTATAGAAACTTCAGAAAAAACAAAGGAATCTTAAGAATAGGATTACAAAACCTTTAAAAATTAAACCTGATAATTGCAAAATTATCAGGTTTTTTGTATTTTTAGTAAACACCTATTAACCAACTACTTAACAAGTAATGTCTAAAATAGTAAAATTAGATTTTTGTAGCTTAGAATTTAAAGATCGCGTTGTTATTGCCATAATTAACGAAGGCATTCATATTGATTACTATTACAGTAAGCAAATAGCAAATACTTGTTTAGATTATTTTAAAGACCAACCTTTTGTGTATTTAACACACCGTAAAAAATCGTATTCTGTAGATGTTACCAAATACACTTTTGTAAACGATTTAAAAACGTTAAAAGGTTTTGGTGTGATTTCAACTTCACTTTCTGCTAGAAATGCCGAAATAGAAAACTTATTTATTTCTAAACCCTTCGAAATTTTTGATACTATTGAAGACGCTTTAATATGGGCAAAGCAGGTTTTAGAAAATGATGAAATTGAAAGTTAGTTCAATTTTTATGTTTCAATATTAACATTTTTCACTTTGAAAAACAGCTTATATTTGCTAAATTAGAATACAACTGATTAATAGCTAAATAATGATAATCGAACTTGACTTTTGCAAGTTGGAATTTTTTGACACTTACGTAATAAATACTATTTATGAAGGTGTCACAGTAGATCAAGAAAAAAATAATATGCTTTTAGATATTATTTTAGAATATTATAAAGACAAAGCTTACATCTACATTTCCAACAGATCACATTCCTACTCTGTAGATCCAAGCATTTATGTGATTTGCTCTCAGTTCGACACGCTTTTAGGTTTTGGTGTGGTAACAGATCAAACCATTGTAAAAAGAAACACAGAATTAGAAAAACTATTCTACACTAAAGAATTTGAAGTATTTGATACTCTAGAATTAGCTACAAATTGGGCCAAAATAGTTGTAGAAAATCACAGAAAGGATTTAGTCAAATAACACTTCAGAATCTATTTCTAGATGTTTGATAAATAAAATAGACGCTTCAATATCGTCGTGTAACACTTCATCTTCTTTAACAAAAGGGACTTCTACCCTATAGCTTTGTAAAAAAGACTCTATAAAACTAGACGATTGTAATGGCAATCTAAAACATAAAGCTTGAGAAGCATTAAATAATTCTATAGCTAATACACGTTCTACATTATGTATTAAACTATATGCTTGTGTTGCTGCATTTGCGCCCATACTTACATGATCTTCTTGACCATTACTAGACACAATACTATCTATACTTGCAGGACTTGCTAATTGCTTATTAGCACTAACAATACTTGCTGCTGTGTATTGCGGTATCATAAAACCACTGTTTAAACCTGGATTGTCTACTAAAAATGCTGGTAAACCTCTTAATCCAGAAACCAATTGAAAGACACGTCTTTCGGAAATATTTCCTAATTCCGACATAGCAATTTTAAGATAATCTAATGCCAATGCTAATGGTTGCCCATGAAAATTACCTCCAGAAATTATTTTGTCTTCTTTTGCAAAAATGTTTGGATTATCCGTAACCGAGTTAATTTCGGTAATAAATGTTTTTTCTACAAAAGCTAGTGTATCTTTTGTTGCTCCATGTACTTGTGGTATACACCTAAAGCTATAAGGATCTTGCACATGTTGTTTTTCTTGCTGTATAATTTCACTTCCTTCTACAAAAGCTCTTATTCTTTCAGCAGTTTTTAACTGTCCATTATGTGGTCTAACCAAGTGAATTAACTCGTCAAAAGGCTCTATTCTACCATCAAAAGCTTCAAGAGAAATACTTCCAATTAAATCTGCTAAATAAGATAATTTATAAGACTTTAATAGTAAATAAATACCATAAGCACTCATAAATTGTGTACCATTAAGTAGTGCTAATCCTTCTTTAGATTGCAGTTTTATTACATCCCATTTAAAAAACGTGTTTAAATCTTCTGCATCTAAAATTGCATCTTTATACCAAACTTTACCTTTTCCAATTAGTGGTAAAGATAAATGTGCTAAAGGCGCCAAATCACCAGAAGCACCTAAAGAACCTTGCGTATAAACAATTGGTAAAATATTATGATTAAAAAATGCAATTAAGCGTTGTACTGTTTGTAATTGCACACCAGAATGACCATAACTTAAAGATTGTATTTTAAGAAGTAACATAAGCTTGACAACCTGATTTGGTACTACATCACCTGTACCACATGCATGCGACATCATTAGGTTTTCTTGCAGTTTAGTTAAGTTGTCTTTACTAATCTTTACATTATATAAAGAACCAAAACCAGTATTTATCCCATAAATTGGTTGTGTTTCTGCCTTTAATTTATCATCTAAATAAGCTCTACAATTTTCAATTTTATCAATAGCCTCGTTAGATAATTCTAATTGCTTTTCTTCTAAAATTATCGATTGTATTGTTGCTAAATCTAATGGATTAGAAGATATATAATGTATGTTATTCATGGATTATAAAAATTGTGCTTCAAAAGTGAGAATTTGATATAAATTGTGCAAGTTTTTGTTAATAATTCCTCAAAATATTAATTCCTTAAAATATTCTCTTATTTTTGATTAAAATTTAAATTATTCATAATGAAAAAAATATTAATGTGCTTAGCAGGATTAGCAATTATAGCCTGCAAAGAAGAACCTAAAGATTATGTTACTTTTTCTGGTAAAATCACTAACCCTAACAGTGATTCTTTATACGTTTTTCAAGGAAGAAACTATAATAAAACTTTAAAAGTTAACGAAGATGGTACTTTTAACGATACTTTAAAAGTTAACACAGGAATATACATGATCTATGACGGTAACGAGCAAACTGCTGTTTACTTAAAAAATGGTGCCGAAATTAACATGACAATTGACACAAAACAATTTGACGAGTCTGTTAAATTTACTGGTAAAGGCTCTGAAAGTTCTAATTATTTAGCCGAAAAAGCATTGTTCCAAGAAGATTTAATAAATCCTGGACTTTTTGATTATGAAAAAGAAGAATTTACTAAAGAAGTAGAAAAGATTCAATCTAAAATGAATTCGTTTTTAGCAGAAAGAGAAGCTGGTTTAGACTCTTTATTACTTGCTAACGAAAAATCTACTATTAGCCAATTTACTCCTGGTATTACTGGTGCTTACGAACAGCAAAAAATGCAAGCAGAAATGCGTGCAAAACAATTTGCAGATCTAATTGGTAAACCTGCACCAAACTTTAATTTTGAAAATGTAAAAGGTGGTAAAACTACTCTAGCTGATTTAAAAGGTAAATATACTTACATAGATGTTTGGGCAACTTGGTGTGGACCTTGTATTAGAGAAATTCCTTATTTAAAAGAATTAGAAAAAGATATGCACGATAAAAACATTCAGTTTGTAAGTATATCTGTTGATGATGGTAGAGGCTATAAAAACGATGCTGCTGCTGCAAGAGAAGGTTGGATTAAAATGGTGGCAGATAAAGATTTAGGTGGTATTCAATTATTATCTGATGCTGGTTGGAAAGCAGATTTTATTCAAGGTTTTAAAATTAATTCTATACCTAGATTTTTATTATTAGATCCAAAAGGTAATGTTGTAGATGCAGATGCTAAAAGACCTTCTAGCCCAAAGCTAAAAGAATATCTTAATGGATTAGAAAACATGTAGTATTACACTATATTTCAAAGCACAAAAAAGCGAGCTTATATAGCTCGCTTTTTTTATTTTGTTTAACTTTTTTAATAAAATGTTTAATAAAATTTATAATTTTAACATTCTAACCAACCAAACTATTGAAATCTTATCCCAAAATAACTGACATTAATAAATGTGAAGACGAGCCTATTCACTTAATACCAAATGTTCAACAATTTGGTTGTTTATTAGTATTAGATTATAAAGACACTATAATCCAATGTAGCAACAATACAATAGATATTTTAAATATTGCTTCTCAAGAGTTACTAGGTACTAAAATTGATAAGCATATATCTTTGGATTTAAAAAATACTTCTGGTAACAATCCAATAATAACGACTTGCAATACAATACCTATTTTAATAAATGTTCATGAATATGAAAGTTATGTTATTTTAGATATAGAGCAGTTAAGTGATACAGATTGGGATCAATTTCAGTTTCAACAATACATGATAAATAGTTTAAATAATTTATCTAATTGCAATAATTTAACCGATTTATCCAACAACATCACACAAACTACAAAAGATTTATTTGATTATGATCGTGTAATGCTGTACAAGTTTGACGAGCATTGGAACGGTCAAATCATTGCTGAAACTAAAGAAGAACATTTAACATCATGGTTAGGAATTAATTATCCTGCAACAGATATTCCCGCAAATGCCAGACAATTGTTTTTAAAACAAGGTGTAAGAGTTATTTCTAATGTTGAAGAAACTAATGCCGCTTTAACACCAACGGTAAATTGTGTGACTAACAGTCTAACAGATATTTCTAAATCACATTTTAGAGCCGCTTCACCATTTCATATAGAATACTTAAAAAATATGAAAGTTAGCGCTACACTAACTTGTGCGATTGTTAATGATGATAAACTTTGGGGATTAATTGCATGTCATAACTATTCGGCTAAATCCTTAAGTTTTCAAAAACGTCAAGCTTGTTTGTTATACTCGAAGATGATTTCTAATCAAATAAGCATAAAACAATCTAATTTTTACTTACAAAAAATTAATAACCATTCTACAGTTAGATTAAAACTTGTAGAAAATATGAGTGAGAAATGGGATTTAATCAAAGGGCTAACGCAACATAATGTTACAGGATTAAACCTTTTAGAATCAGATAGTTTTATTATAGCATATAACGATACAATTTATAATCTAGGAAACACGTTAGAGCAAACTATTTTAAAAAAATTAATAAAAGAATTAGAGCAATTAACTAAACAAAGTGATTATTTTATTTCAAATAACATTAGTGAAGATATAAATTGGTTAAAAACGTATAGTAAAGATATATCTGGTGTTATGTATTTTAGAATTTCTAAAAAAAGTAACGAATCTGTTCTTTGGATTAGAAAAGAAAAAATAGACACTAAAATTTGGGGCGGAAATCTTGATAAAATTAATATAGAAAAAGAGACTAATAGCAGATTATCACCAAGAAAATCTTTCGAAAAATGGTCACAATATGTAAAGCATACCGCAATAAAATGGGAAGCTCACGAAGTGTCTGCAGCAAAAGCATTAGTTAATGATATAAAAAACATTATTGTCACCAAGTTTA
This sequence comes from Mesoflavibacter profundi, assembly GCF_014764305.1. Lineage (NCBI taxonomy): Bacteria > Pseudomonadati > Bacteroidota > Flavobacteriia > Flavobacteriales > Flavobacteriaceae > Mesoflavibacter > Mesoflavibacter profundi. Next base: position 2,700,095 of record NZ_CP061703.1, on the reverse strand, counting down.
GTGAGGTCAATAAATTAAACAAACAATTAAGAAACCTTAATCAAGAATTAGAAAGTTTTAGCTACAGTGTAAGTCACGATTTAAGAGGTCCATTACGTGGTATCGATGGTTTTGCAAACATTTTAAAAGAAGATTATTTTGATGTTTTGGATGACTTTGGGAAAGAATCTGTAGAAACTATTATTAATTCTGCCGAAAAAATGAACAGCTTAATGGACGATATATTAAGCTACAGTGGATTAAGTAAAGTAGATAAAATAGACGATTATCACAACTTAAACAATATCATATCTGACGTTTTAAAAGATAACGATTTATTAAAAAACAACCCAAAAACAAATATTATAATAAACCCTAATTTACCAGAAATTTTTGGTGACAAAATGATGATTTATCAGCTTATCTCCAATCTAATAACCAATGCGTTTAAATATTCTAGTAAAGTAGATAATCCTAAAATTGAAATAGATTACTACAACGACGGAGAAAAAAATATTTATTTCGTAAAAGATAATGGTATAGGTTTTAAACCAGAATACAGCAAAAAAATATTTGGTGTATTTATGCGATTAACCAATAAAGACTATTCTGGAACAGGAGTTGGATTAGCAATTGCACAACGTATAGTGTACAGACATAGTGGTGATATTTGGGCAGAATCACAATTAAATAAAGGCGCGAAATTTAATTTTTACTTTGGACAAAATGAAAAAAGAATTAAAGGATAACATTATATTAATTGAAGATAGAGACGAAGATATTCAACTTATAAAACGTATAATTACGCAAACCTATCCTAACCTAAATTTAATTGTAATAAACGACTCTGAAGTTGCTCTAGAACATATAAAAAACAAAAAAATATTAAAACATAGACCAAAACTAATTATCTTAGATATCAATATGCCAAAAATAAATGGCTTAGAATTATTATTAGAAATTAAAATTAATAACGATTACAATAAAATACCAAGTATAATATTTAGCTCTAGTACGCATCAAAACGACATTAATAACGCTTATTCCAATAACATCAATAGTTATGTACAAAAACCTATGAATTATAAAGATTTAAAAAAGGTACTTACAGCAACAATAGACTATTGGACTAACATAAACTTATCATGATTACAAAAAAAATAAATATCTTAATGGTAGAAGATTCTATCACAGATGCGTCTTTAATTCAACGACAAATTAATAAGTGTGTAGAAGATACAGAAATTAGACTTGTAGACGATTTACTTAAATTTAGACACGCATTAAAAACCTTTGTGCCGGATTTTGTAATTTCAGATTACCAACTGGTTGGGTTTAATGCGTTAGATGTTATAAATGATTTAAATATAATTTATCCAAAAACACCAGTTATAATCATTACTGGAACTTTAAATAATGAAGAACTTGCTGCCGATTCTATTCTAAATGGTGCAGCTGCTTTTTTATTAAAAAACGACATTAACAATCTATACAAAAAGCTAGAACCAATTTTTGATCATTTAATAGACAAAAACGACAAAGAACTTAAACGATTAGAGAAAAAACGTATTGAAAGAAAAAAGCTAGAAGAAATTCATGCTACATTAAAAAATGCTGCTAAGTTAGATTTAACAGACGAAAATGTTAGCACATATTACGAAAAGTTAATTGGTAATATTTCTGAAAATATTAAATCTCTACTAAGTTAATATGGATATTTTAACACAATTAAAAGAACAAACCAAGCAAAAACATCTTGAAGTAGAAGCTAATAGCGGAATTAGCAAGATTTTTGATCATTCCATTACAGTTAAAGAATATCAAGACATACTTCAAAATAACTATAATGCATACTATACTACAGAAAGTGCAATTTCATCTTACTTTCCAATAGAATCTATTGCAACTTGGATTTTTAATGATTTAGAAAAGCCAACTTCATCTAATTTAGAGTTTCGATTAGATAACAATCATCAAGCTTTAGGAGCGCAATACGTTATTGAAGGTTCTTTATTAGGAAGCGCTTATATCGCCAAAGAAATAAGTAATTGCCATAATCTAAATTCTTTAAAACCTCAATCGTTTTACACAAGACCTGATAAAGCAAGAATTAATCGTTGGTCTACTTTTAAAAAGCAAATGCAAGACCAATCGTTTACAAAACAACAAACCGAAGATATTATTGCTGGCGCTAATAAAACCTTCGATTTATTTAATACTGTATTTACAAATAAAGTAGTTGATTAATTTTCTTCTTCTTCCTCTACTTGAGGTTGTTCTGGTTGCTTGAATAAATCTAAATACGCTAATGGTATTCCTTCTACTACATGAGTTGCAATAAAACTTTGGTAGCCTAATTCTTCAACTAACAAATCTGCTGCTTTACCATGTAAATACACTGCAAAAATAGTAGCAGATAACAAATCATAACCTTGAGTTAGTAATCCTAAAATCATTCCTGTTAATACATCTCCAGTTCCTGCTGTAGCTAAACCTGGATTTCCTGTTACGTTTACATAAAGTTTATCCTCTGCAACAGTAATTGTATTTGCACCTTTAATTACAATAATACATTGGTGTTTTTTACTAAAAGCTTTGGCTTTGTCTAACTTGTCAAAATCGTCTTTCCAAGTTCCAATTAATCGTTCTAACTCTTTTGGATGTGGCGTTAAAACGGTTTGGCGTTTAGGCAAAAACTCTAATAAGTTATTATGCTCTGCTAGAATATTTAATCCATCTGCATCTATAACTAAAGGTTTTGTATTAGATTTTAAAAACGCTTCAAAAGCGCTTACTGTTTTTTGATCTGTTCCTGCTCCAACACCAAATGCTATAGCATTTACATCTACATCAAATTCTATTTTAGTTAATTTTTCTTCGTCTTTATCGGTAATCAACATCAATTCCGGAAACGCAGATTGCAAAGGAATATATCCACATTTTGGTGTAAAAGCGGTTACTTTTCCTGCGCCAACACCTAAAGCACCACGACCAGCTAAATTTACAGCTCCTATTTTACCATAACTTCCGCCAATAATTAATCCGTGACCAAATGTACCTTTATGGCTAAATTTTTCTCGCGGTTTGTAGATTGGCAAAACTTCATTTTTACCAATTAAATCTACTTCGGTTGGTGTTGTATATAAAAATTCTGGATCTATACCAATGTCTAAAACTTCCCATTGCACCGTAAATTTTGCTGTTTGTGGTAAGAAAAATACAAGTTTTGGTGATTGAAAACTTAAGGTATATCCTGCATTGACAACTGCTTCTTCATTAGTTGGAACAGCATCTGTCATTAAACCCGATGGAATATCTATTGATAGAACAAATGCTTTTGTGACTCTAAAATGATTAAATAAATTAACAACCCAACTAGCAACTGGTCTGTTTAATCCTATTCCAAAAACGGCGTCTACAATAATATCTCTAGCATCTATTGCAGGTAATTCACTGTCTTCATTTAGTAAAATTGGCCAATCTTTTGTTGTATTTTTTATGCGATCGTAATTATTTAAAAAATCTTTAGATCGTGTTGTACTATAATTAACTATATAGGTTTTAACATTGTAACCATGTGTGATTAAATGACGTGCTACCACTAACCCATCGCCACCATTATTACCAATACCACAAAACACATGAATTGGTACTTGTGCGCCTTGCATTCGCATATGTATCCAATTAAATATTTGTGTTCCTGCACGTTCCATTAATTCGGTAGACGTAATATTTTGCTTTTTTGCGGTTAAGGCATCACCTTGATAGATCTGTTCTTTAGAAAATATTTTCATTTAAAGATTTGTTTCTATTTCATTTTAATTACAAATAAATCATTGCAATCAAAATTCTTTAATAATTAATAAAATTTAAGCTTAATATTATCAATTTGCTAAAAATTAAGCATGGGTTTGATTATTAGGGTAAAAGTAATACTTTTGAAAAGTATAGATGCAAAAAATGATAAAAACAAACACAATTATTACTACTATTTTTATTACCCGTTAGGGTTATGCTTCTTTACACCTTCCGTTTAAGGTAGTTTTAAAAACTACAATTTCTATTTCACATAAAAAATTATAAATGAAAGTTTTAAAATTTGGAGGAACTTCTGTTGGTTCTAGTCAAAACATACAAAAAGTAATTGCCATATTAGACGAAAAATCTATAGACGATAATGTAATTTGTGTCGTATCTGCAATTGGCGGTATTACAGATAAATTGCTTAATGCTGGACAATTAGCAAAAAATAAGGATAAAGGTTACGAGACTGCATTTAATACCATCAAAACCATTCATTTTGATACTTTAAGTGCTCTATTACCACAACCTTCAAAAGCGATTATTACCACTTTAGAAAATAGTCTTCAGCAATTAAAAGAATTATTAAACGGAATTTTTTTAATTAACGAATTATCGCCTAAAACTTCAGATAAATTAGTAAGTTTTGGAGAATGCTTATCCTCTACTATCATAGCCGAAACTATGAAAAATAAAGGCTACAATGTAGCTTTAAAAAATAGTCAAGAACTAATTACAACAGATGATAATTTTACAAGAGCACAAGTAAATTTTGAAGTCACCAATAAAGCCATAAAAAGCTATTTTGTAAACGCAGATCAAACCATAACTATTCTACCTGGTTTTGTATCTAAATCTAGTTCTGGAGAACAAACTACGCTTGGTCGTGGCGGATCAGATTTTACTGCTTCAATTATTGCAGCAGCCTTACAAGTAAGCCAATTAGAAATTTGGACAGATGTAAGTGGTATGTATACAACCAATCCAAAATTAGTAAAACAAGCCTTTCCTATTGATAATTTATCGTATCAAGAAGCTATGGAATTATCGCATTTTGGCGCCAAAGTATTATATCCGCCAACAGTGCAACCTGTTTTAGATTTAGACATACCAATTCACATAAAAAACACTTTTGATCCCGAAGCAAAAGGCACAATTATCACTAAACAAGAACAGCAATCTAAACATACGGTTAAAGGAATTAGTAATATTAACAATATTGCGTTATTAACTTTAGAAGGTAGCGGTATGATTGGTATTCCTGGTTTTTCCAAGCGTTTATTTGAAGTTTTAGCTACCGAAAAAATAAATGTAATTTTTATCACACAAGCCTCTTCAGAGCATTCTATTTGCTTCGGAATTGACAACGCAGATGCCGAGCGCGCTAAAAAAGCTATTGATACAACTTTTGATTATGAAATTTCACTACATAAAATTAATCCAATCGCTGTAGAAAAAGACTTATCGATTATTGCTTTAGTTGGCGATAACATGAAAAGTCATCAAGGCATTAGCGGAAAAATGTTTAGTACACTAGGTAAAAACAATATAAATATTCGCGCTATTGCACAAGGTGCTTCAGAAAAAAATATTTCTGCAGTTGTATCAGAAAAGGATGTGAAAAAAGCATTAAACGCTTTACACGAACGCTTTTTTGAAAGCAACACCAAACAACTTAATGTGTTTATAACTGGTGTTGGAAATGTTGGTGAAAAACTAATCGAACAGATTAAACAGCAACACAGTTTTTTAAAGAAAAACCTAAAATTAGATGTTAGAATTGTAGGATTATCTAATTCTAGAAAAATGGTGTTTAAACCAAATGGTATTGATTTAAAAAATTGGGCTGCAACTTTTCATCATGCAGAAAAATCAAGCATAGAAGGATTTTACAACAAAGTAGTACAGCTTAATTTAAGAAACAGCATTTTTGTAGACGTTACTGCAAATGAAGACGTGGCTAACATCTACGAAAAATACCTAAGACATAGCGTTGCAGTTGTTGCTTGTAGCAAAATTGCTTGTTCTAGCACATTTTCAAATTATAAAAAGCTACAAGATTTAGCTTTAAAATATAACGCGCCTTTTTTATACGAAACTAACGTTGGTGCAGGATTACCAATAATTAACACACTTAATAACTTAGTAGCGTCTGGAGACAAAGTGATTAGTATTCAAGCTGTTTTGTCTGGTAGCTTAAACTTTGTGTTTAACAATTTTAGCGATAAGAAAAATTTTCATGACACCGTAAAACAAGCGCAATTTGAAGGTTATACTGAACCTGATCCGCGTATTGATTTAAGCGGAATTGATGTCGCTAGAAAAATATTAATCTTAGCTAGAGAAAATGGTATAAAAATGGAAATTGAGGATATCGAAAATAAATCCTTTTTAACCAAACAAAACTTAGAGAGTAATTCGGTAGACGATTTTTATGACACTTTAATTGCAGACGAAGCTCATTTTCAAAAGTTATATGCGTCTGCTAAAGCGAATAATTGCCAACTAAAATATGTAGCCGAATACAAAAACGGAAAAGCAAAAGTTGGCTTACAAGAAATTCCTGAAGGACATCCATTTTATAATCTAGAAGGAAAAGATAATATAGTGATGTTTCACACACAACGCTATCCAGAACAACCTTTAATTGTAAAAGGTGCTGGCGCTGGCGCAGATGTAACAGCTTCTGGATTATTTGCTGATATTATTAAAATAGGAAACATATAACCTATGGAACAAATTTCTATTTTTTCTCCAGCAACTGTTGCAAATGTGTCTTGTGGTTTTGATGTCCTTGGATTTTGTTTAGATCATATTGGTGACAAAATGATTATAAAAAAGACTAAAGAAAAAGGATTGAAAATCACAAAAATTGAAGGTGCAAATCTTCCTTTTGATATCGAAAAAAATGTGGCTGGCGTTGCTGCTTTAGCAATATATCAAGATGCAAAACCAGATTATGGTTTTGAGATTGAAATTTATAAAAATATAAAACCCGGAAGTGGTATTGGTAGTAGTTCTGCTAGTGCATCTGGAGTTGTTTTTGCTATCAACCAATTATTAGGCAATCCTTACAATGTTACTCAATTAACCGAATTTGCAATGAAAGGTGAAGCTGTTGCAAGTGGTTGTGAGCATGCAGATAACATTGCTCCTGCACTTTTTGGTGGCTTTACTTTGGTAAAAAGTACGCAACCATTGGAAGTACTGTCATTACCAACACCAGCAGATTTATTTGCAACAATAATTCATCCTCAAATCGAAGTGAAAACTGCTGAAGCTAGAGCCATTTTACCTAAAAAAGTAGAATTACAACATGCCATATCGCAATGGGCAAATGTTGGTAGTTTGGTACATGCATTACACACTAACGATTATAATTTATTAAGCCATTCTTTAAAAGATAACATTGTAGAACCTTTTAGAAGTAAGCTTATTCCCTATTTTGATGACGTAAAAAATGCTGCAATAAACGCTGGTGGATTAGGAACTGGTATTTCTGGTTCTGGTCCTTCTATTTTCACTTTAAGTAAAGGCGAAAAAACAGCAAAAGACGTTGAAAAAGCTATACAAAACGTGTACAGTAAAACAGATATAGAATTTAATACTTACGTATGTAAAATTAATACTGAAGGCATAAAAATTTTATAGATCATTGAAAGGAAACTACTATAATTATTATGTTTATTTACTTTCAAGTAAGAAAAATGGAACATTGTATATTGGTGTTACTAATGATTTAGAAAGAAGAATGTTTGAACATAAAAATAAATTAGTTTCTGGATTTACTGCAAAATACAACGTAAACAAATTAATGTATTTTGAAGATTTTCAGTATGTAAATGATGCATTAAAAAGAGAAAAACAATTGAAAAACTGGAATAGACAATGGAAAATAGATTTAATCGAAAAAGAAAATAAAGAATGGAAGGATTTATCTATAGATTGGAAATATTAGTAGATTCTGCGTCGTAGCGCAGAATGACAATCAAAACAAAAACCCTTGTCATTCCGCACTTGATGCGGAATCCAAAATTATTAAATAAATTATTCCTTTAAGGAAAGACACTAATATGAAATACTACTCTTTAAATAAAAAAGCACCAATTACTACATTCGAAAATGCAGTAGTAAAAGGATTAGCGCCAGACAAAGGACTTTATTTTCCTGAAAAAATAACGCCTTTACCACAATCCTTTTTTGATAATATTGACAATCTTTCACACGCTGAAATTGCTTTTGAAGCCATCAAACAGTTTGTAAGTCCTGAAATTCCTGAAGCCGAAATTAAACGAATTGTGGAAGACACATTGTCTTTCGATTTTCCTATTGAAAAACTTACAGAGCAAATTTCAACTTTAGAATTATTTCATGGTCCAACGATGGCGTTTAAAGATGTTGGCGCTCGTTTTATGGCGCGTTGCTTAGGTTATTTTAATAAAGAAAACACTAATGAAGTTACAGTTTTAGTAGCTACTTCTGGCGATACCGGTGGCGCTGTTGCTAACGGATTTTTAGGTGTAAAAGGTGTAAATGTAGTGATCCTCTATCCTAGCGGAAAAGTAAGTGATATTCAAGAAAAACAATTAACTACACTTGGTAAAAATATTAGAGCTTTAGAAGTAGATGGTGTTTTTGACGATTGTCAAGACATGGTAAAACGTGCTTTTTTAGATGAAGAATTAACGTCTAAAATGCAATTAACATCTGCAAATTCGATAAATGTGGCGCGTTGGTTACCGCAAATGTTTTATTTCTTTTTTGCTTATAAACAGTTACACAACTCACATAAAGACATTGTGTTTTCTGTTCCAAGCGGAAATTTTGGTAACATTTGTGCAGGTATGATGGCGCAACAATTAGGCTTACCAATCAAACATTTTATAGCTTCTAACAATGCTAATAATGTGGTTACAGAATTTTTAAAAACCAAAAATTATCAACCTAAACCGTCTGTACAAACCATTAGTAATGCGATGGATGTTGGTAATCCAAGCAATTTTATTCGTATACAAGAAATTTATAATCAAGATTTTAACGAATTAAAAAACAACATAACGTCTTACAGCTATACAGATGAAGACACTTGCGAAGCGTTAAAAGAAATGTATAACGATTACAACTACGTTGCAGATCCACATGGCGCTGTTGGTTATTTAGGCTGTAAAGACTATTTAAAAACTAATTCAAACGCGCATTGTGTCTTTTTAGAAACAGCGCATCCAACCAAGTTTTTAGATGTTGTGGAAGATGTTATTAAAGAAAATATAGAATTACCACCACAAATTTTAAGCGTCATGGATAAAAAGAAAAAGGCGACTAAAATTAGTTCTTATGAAGAATTGAAACGTTTCTTATTGAAATAACAATTCATCATCTAACTTCTACAATTCGGTGATATAATATTTAGTATTTTTCAAATTAGAGATAAGTTTGCTTCAACTTTTAATTTCAACTAATGAAAAATAAACCAAAATTAATCCTAAGAATTGTTCTGCTTTTTAGCACTGTAATTTCACTCTATTTTGTACCTTGGCCAATTGTAACTGCTTGGATAAAACCTTTACCAAATACTATACAAGAACAAGTAAATCAAGCTTCAGATTACGGTTTTGATGGTATAATTGTTTATGTAGATCAAGCTGGAAAATCACCTCAATTTTACACTTCTGGTTATCATAATACAGAAAATAAAATTCCTGCAAAACCTGATGCTTTATTTAAAATTGCTAGTAATGATAAATTATACACGTCGGTTTGTATTGCTAAATTAGTTTATGACAAAAAAATTGATTTAAATAAAACGTTAGCCGATTATTTTCCTGAGTTAGTTGGTAGAATTGAATATGCTAATACCATAACTATAAAAATGATGGTACAGCATAGAAGCGGAATACCTAACTACACAAATTTTAATAATTATTGGGCCAATCCGAAGTACTCGAATGAAGAAAATTTAAATATCGTCTTAGATTTACCAGCTAGTTTTAAACCAAACACAGATTACGAATACAGTAATACCAATTATCTATTATTAACAGAACTTATTAAAAAAGTTACCGGAAAACCTAAATTTGAGTATATCAAACAGCATATTTTAATACCACTACAGTTAACAAACACTTATAATTCGATAAACGATGTAAATATTAATCGTGTTATGAGTGGTTATTATGTTGGTTATGATAAAGATTTAAAAACCGAAGATGTTGGTATGCTTGCGACTGCAGAAGATTTAGGCAAATTTTTAAGAGCTTTAAATAACGGAAGTGTTTTCAAAAATAAAGAGGAACAAAATATTTATTCCTCTATATATAAATATGAACATACTGGATTAGTTCCTGGCTATCAAAGCATCGCAAAATATCATAAAGATATTGATGCTGTAGTAATACAGTTTACTAATACTGTTAACTTTGAAGGTTATAATTGGAACCTATCGGAAGTGATGTACAGTCGTATAATTAAACTCTTAAAAACATAACTTAATTAGACAGCTTATCTAATGCTTCACCAATTAAAGTTTCACCTTTAATAATTTCAAAAGTTGATCTATTTGCTGTATCATCGTTTAATACTCTAACCAAGGTTTGCGCAACATCGTTACGGCTAATTTCACCATGGTTTTCAAGATGTTGCTTTAATTCTATCTTATTTTCTGCAGGCTCGTTAGTTAATGTTCCTGGTCTTACAATAGAATAATTTAAATCTGTAGATTTTAAATATTCGTCTGCATTATGCTTAGCTTGTAAATAATCTTTTAATTGATTAGCAGTATCTGGATTTTCTGCGCCAATAGAACTAAGCATTACAAACTTCTTTACCTTATTATTTATAGAAGCATCAACCAGCTTTTTTGCGCCTTCTTGATCTACTTTTATCAAATTTTTTCCTTTAGATCCCGCTGCGAATATGACTTTATCTACAGGTTTAGAAAACGCATTATCTACATTTTCGGTTAAATCTGTAAGAACAGTGTCTACATTTTTAGCTTTAAAATAAGGAATTTGCTCCTCTTTTCTAACCATTGCAATTGGGTTAAAATATTTAGATTCTTTTAAAAGGTTTACTATTTTTTTTCCTGTGGTACCATTTGCACCTGCTACTAATATATTTTCCATAATACTCTAATTTACAAAAGAGTTAAATTATAGTAAGAATTATAAAATTGGTTTAACTTAGGTTTAATATAGTTTGAATTGAAATGCTAAATTTTTAACATCACTATTTGTTTCATTTTAAAAATGAATAAAAAACTTATATTTAAATATTACTTTGTAATTTTTAATAACTAACAAACGCTTAAGCATGAAAATTAAACTTCTCTCTCTAATTTTACTAATAACGTTAGGTTGTAAAGACAATTCGCAACAATCCTTAAATAACACAAAGGATTTAGAATTATTAAAAGACAAACAACACATTAAAGAATTAGTAGACACTTTTTCAATTCTTGCAGATAAAAAAGACGTTAAATCCCAAATGCAACTATTTACAGATGATGCTGTTGTAGAATCTTACAGAAACGGATCTAAAAGCTCTACTTTAAAAGGTAAAACTGAAATTGGAAATGCATTTACAGCTTTTTTATCGCTATTTGAGACAGTCTATCATATAAACGGACAACAAACTGTAACGATTAATAACAATACAGCAAAAGGCACATCGTATTGTCTTGTTGTTTTAATTAATAAAAATGAAGCTGGTAAAAACGTAAAAACTACATTTGGTGTGACTTACCAAGATACTTATGTAAAAACTAACAATACGTGGTTAATAAAAGACCGTAAAAGTTATTTTAATTGGGAAGAAGTTAGAACATTAGAGTAAATAAAAATGGGTTGTTTTAATTAATAATTCTTCAAAAAACCTCAATCTTTACTCAATATTTTTCAATACTTTTGCTATGCAAAAATTAAAAATTTCCGCTAGACGGAAACGAAAAATATAATAAATGAAAAACACAGTTTTAACCGAAACTCACATCGCACTTGGTGCAAAAATGGTACCTTTTGCAGGCTATAATATGCCTGTTCAATACGAAGGTGTAAATATAGAACACGAAGCCGTTAGAACAGATTGTGGCGTATTTGATGTAAGTCATATGGGTGAATTTTTAATTGAAGGACCAAATGCTTTAGACCTTATACAAAGCGTAACTAGTAACGATGCAACCAAATTAACTATTGGTAAGGCACAATATTCATGTTTACCAAATGATGAAGGCGGAATTGTAGACGACTTAATTGTTTACCGCATTAAAGAAGAAACTTATTTACTTGTTGTAAATGCTAGCAATATAGAAAAAGATTGGAATTGGATAAGCTCTAAAAACACGTTTGGAGCTACAATGCGAGATTTATCAGAAGATTATTCTTTACTAGCGATTCAAGGTCCAAATGCTGTCGAAAAAATGCAAGCCTTATCAAGTCATAATTTGGCAGATATTAATTTTTACAACTTTGTAGTTGGCGATTTTGCTGGTATAGATCATGTAATTATTTCTGCAACAGGTTATACAGGAAGTGGCGGATTTGAGATTTACTGCAAAAACAACGAGGTAAAACAAATTTGGGATAAAGTGATAGAAGCTGGCGCAAAACCAATTGGTCTTGCTGCTCGTGACACATTACGTTTAGAAATGGGTTATTGCCTTTACGGTAATGATATTGATGACACAACATCACCTTTTGAAGCTGGTTTAGGTTGGATTACAAAATTTACAAAGCAATTTACTAACTCAGAAAACCTAGCCGAACAAAAGAAAAAAGTACTAAAACGTAAACTTATTGCGTTTGAATTAGACGAAAAAGGTATACCAAGAAGCGGATATGATATTGTAGATGGACAAGGTAAACAAATTGGTAAAGTTACTTCTGGTACAATGTCTCCGTCATTAAAAAAAGGAATTGGTTTAGGTTATGTAGCTCCTGTTTTTAGTGATTTTGGAAGTAAAATTAACATACAAATTCGTAAAAACGCAGTTCCTGCAACGGTAGTAAAACTACCTTTTTATAAGGCTAAATAACGTTTTATATTTTAAAAAAAACATATCATGTCAGTTGTAAGGTATTTAATTACTTCGGTATAATTTAAATGCATTATAACTGGCATTTTCTTTACCATGTAGTAGATTAATGAAGCAAAAAAAAGATAATAAACATCGTGTATTAATACTTGGCGCAAGTGGCTTTTTAGGACAAGCCATTTACAAAGAGCTTTACGCCTATTACAATACCTTTGGGACGTATTGTACAGACAAGTACGCGTATGATAAAAATCATCATTATTTTCAGTATAATATAGAAGAAGACGATGTTTTTGAAATTTTAGACATTGTAAAACCATCTATAATTATTTCGGCAATTCGCGGTAATTTTTCTGCTCAAGTCTTAGCTCACAAACATTTGGTAGAATACGTTGCCAATCACAACTGTAAGCTGTTATTTATTTCATCTGCAAATGTATTTGACGCTTATAGTCAATTTCCTAGTTACGAGTTTGATAAAACCTTAAGTCATAGTATGTATGGGCATTTTAAAATTAAAATTGAAAACATGCTATTAAGATTACCCAAACAAAAAATTGCCATTCTAAGATTACCAATGGTTTTTGGTGCGCAATCGCCTAGAATTAAAGAAATCAAGCTTCATTTAAAAGAAAATCTGCCAATAGAAGTGTTTCCTAATTTAATAATGAATGTGACTACAGATAGTAAAGTTACACAACAAATTCATTATATAATTAATAGAAATAAATCAGGAATTTTTCATTTAGGTAGTACAGATTTAGTACATCATGACGATTTTTTCAAAGACATAATTAACAAATTAGGTTACACAAAACCTTTATTTAAGCAAGTTTACACTACTAATAATGATAGGTATTTAGCTGTATTACCAAAAGACAATAAATTACCCAAACATCTTCAAATTGTAAGTGATGAAATTTTAATGGATTTAGAAGTATAATTTTCTTACTTTTAATAATTAAAATTAAGAAATGAATACACTTACAGAAAACGAAATAGAACAACGATTATTAAGATTACCAGAATGGGATTATTTTGATAACGCCATTCATGCCGAATTTGAATTTGATAATTTTAAAGATTGCTTTAGTGCTATGAGCCGTATTGCTTTTGAATGCGAAGCACTTAATCATCATCCAGATTGGACAAATGTTTATAATGTTCTTAAAATTTCTATATCTACACACGACGCCAATGGTGTAACAGAAAAAGATTTTAAACTGGCGCATGCAATAGAAGCTATTGTAGAAGAAGACGAAGAATAACATTTGCCACCAATCTTTTTTAATGACAAAACTATCAATAACTTTAATATTTGCTTTAAGTGTATCCATTTGCTTATCGCAAAACACAGAGCAATTCTGCAATACGTTTTTTAATCTACAAAAAGTTGTTTTTGAGCAACATTACCAACCAAAAACTATAAACGACTCTTTATCTTCTGGTGTTTATAGACTTTTTTTAGAAGCTTTAGATACAGATAAAGATTTTTATCTACAGCAAGATATAAACCTATTTGAAGCAGATAAACTTAGCTTAGACGACTACATTTTAAATCAAGATTGTAGCTTTATCACAAAATATAGTGATAGTTTACAAAATAGGATAACTGCCAATATTAACTATTTAAAAACGCTTAAAAACGTTACTTTAGATTATAACAATAAGTACAAATTACAGTTTATCCCAAATCAAGCTTATAGTTTTTACAAAGATAAAAACCAGCAAGAAATAGGCTTACAAAAACGTATAGCTTACAAGACGTTGTCTAGACTTTTGGATGAATATGAAGATATAGCCTATATCCAAGATAATTTTAAAACATTAGAATCTGCTTTAAAACCTAAAATAATTGATAATGAAATATGCTTATTATCAGAATTATTAAACAAACCTAAAGGTTTTGACAATTATGTTTACAGTTTATTTTTAAATGCATATTTAAAATATCAAGATCCAAACTCGACCTATTTTAGTAATTCAGAAAAAACAATTTACGAAGACGGTTTATCAAGCAACCAATTATCTTTTGGAATATTAACAGATAAAAATGACAACGGACAAATTGTAGTTGCCCAAATTATTCCTGGTAGCGCAGCATTTATAAACGGAAATATCGAAGTAGATGATATAATAATTTCATTAACCTCTAAAACACAAACTTTAGAAACTTTTTGCGTTTCTAATGAGGATATTGCAGCATTTACAACTAACGAAAACAATAACGAAATTACCTTTAAAGTAAAAAAATCTAATGGTAAAACATTAAATGTAAAGCTTAAAAAAAGTAAAATAAAAGTAGAAGAAAATGCTTTAACCGGATACATAATTAGCAAAGACAGTTTAAAATTTGGTTACATAGAATTACCAAGTTTTTATACTAATGAAGATTCGCCAAACGGAAGAGGATTAACCTTAGATTTTTCTAAAGAATTATATAAATTAAAAAAAGAAAACATAGAAGGATTAGTTATCGATCTTAGGTTTAATGGTGGCGGATCTATGCAAGAAGCAATAGACCTTTGCGGTATGTTTATAGATCGCGGACCAGTATCTATAGTAGAAGCTAATAACAATAAAAAATATACGCTAAAAGACACTAATAGAGGCGTTTTATTAAAAAAACCATTAGTTATTTTAGTAAACAATTATACTGCTTCTGCATCTGAATTTTTTGCAAGCGCCATGCAAGATTACAATAGAGCTGTTATTGTAGGTTCTAAAACACACGGAAAATCTTCAGCACAAGCCATAATGCCACTTAGTGAAACCGAAGATTTAGGTTACTGTAAATTAACCGTTGAAGCCTTTTTTAGAGTTACAGGTAAAAGCTTACAATCTAAAGGTGTAATTCCAGATATTTTACTACCATCGTTATATGATAATTTAGGAAACTTCGAAGCAGATATTCCTTTTGCTTTAAAAAACAAAAACACTTATGTTACTTTAAAACATTTCCCGTATAAAAAGTTTGATGTAGATCAACTAGCCCAAAAAAGTAAAGCAAGACAATCTTTACAGGCATTATTTAAACAGGTAGATGATAACAATAAAAAACTATATTCAAGTATTTTTGAAAAAGGAGAACCTTATACATTAAGTCTAGATCAACTTAAACAAAATCAAGACAATAAAATAAAGTTTTACGATACAATTTTTACAACTCCAACGGTAAAAAACCCAATAAAAGTAAGTAATACGCAAGCTACTACCGAGTTACTTTTATACAATAAATCCAACCAAGAAGACAACAAAAATTTAATACTTAACCTATCTAAAGATTTATATGTAAACGAAGCGTTTTTCATTTTACAAGACATCATTAAAAACAAACCATAGATGAAACAACTAACCAAACTATTATTTTGTATTTTTTTAATACTGCCAACAATTCAATTTGCGCAAAACTTTGATAAAGCTATAGATTATTTAGAGTTTTTAGGTGACGAACAAAACCTTGTTACTAAAAACATGTGGAAATACACTAAAGCATTAGCGCATAGTAAAAGTGATAGAAGCATAAATGCGAAAAGAGAAAACCTAATTAAATCTGTTGAAAATGCTATAAAAAAAATTGAAAAAGCAAACGGTTTTGATGGTGAAGACTACAAAAACAAAGTACTAAAACACTTAAAATTAAACCTAAGTCTTTTAAAACAAGATTACGCCGAAATTATAGATATGAAAGCTGTCGCAGAGCAATCTTATGATATGATGGAAGCCTATATCCTAGCCCAACGATTAGCAGACGAAAAAATGGCAGAATCACAAGCCGAATATGAAACAAATTTTTACGCTTTTGCAAATAAACACAACATTAAAATAGAAGAAAGTGAAAGCGATTTGGGTAAAAAAATGGAAATTTCTAATCAGGTATTTACTCACTATAACGATATGTATTTGGTTTTTTTCAAAGTCTTTATAAACGAAATTTATCTATGGGACGCAATAAAAACCAATAACATTAATGCCATACAGCAAAACTCTAGCGCATTACTAGATGCATCTAAAGAAGGACTTACTCTATTAGAAACAGAAAAAGGGTTTAAAAATGATAACGCAATAATTTTAGCGACAAAACAAACATTTCAATTTTTTATAGACGAAGCTGAAAATGATATACCAGTTATAGTAGATTTTTTGGTACAAGAAGACCAAATGAAAAAAATACAAGAGCAATTAGAAAAAACACCAGAAAGAAAACGCACAAAAGACCAAATAGATAATTACAACAAAAAAGTAAACGCAATAAATAAGGCTGCAAAAAACTATAATAAAACTAATCAAAGTTTAAACACAAAACGTCAAACAGTATTAAACAAATTAGATGCTACAAAAGAAAAGTTTTTAGAGAGACATATCCCTAAAGACTAAAAAATTATTACTTTTTTATAAATTTGCAAACATTAAATAAATATTAATCACTTCGTAAGAAGTACTAAACAATATAAACACTATGGGAAGAGCTTTTGAATTTAGAAAAGCACGTAAAATGAAACGTTGGTCGGCTATGAGTAAAGCCTTTACACGTATTGGTAAAGATATAGTAATGGCTGTAAAAGAAGGTGGACCAGATCCTGATAGTAATTCAAGACTTAGAGCAGTTATACAAAATGCAAAGTCTGTAAATATGCCTAAAGATAACATAGAACGTGCAATAAAACGTGCTAGTGATAAAAGTCAAGGCGATTATAAAGAAGTTGTTTTTGAAGGTTATGCGCCACATGGAATAGCTATTTTAGTAGAAACTGCAACAGATAATAACACCAGAACGGTAGCAAATATTAGAAGTTATTTTAATAAATGTGATGGAAGTTTAGGTACTTCTGGATCTGTTGTATTTATGTTTGATCATACTTGTAATTTTAGAATTAATGCAGAAGGGTTAGATCCTGAAGAATTAGAATTAGAATTAATAGACTTTGGTGCTGAAGAAGTTTTTGTAGATGATGATGGCATATTAATTTACGCACCTTTTGAAAGCTTTGGTGCAATCCAAGCAGAACTTGAGCGTCGCGAAATTGAAATATTATCTTCTGGTTTTGAGCGTATACCACAAGTCACAAAAAAACTAAATGAAGAACAAGTTGCAGATGTAGAAAAACTTTTAGAAAAAATTGAAGAAGATGATGATGTACAAAACGTTTATCATACAATGGAAGAAACTACAGACTAAATTAAGTCATTTAATACAATTAAAAAGGCTATTCATTTAAAATGAATAGCCTTTTCTCTTTCTATAAACTTACGCTATTAATCAATATTATTTAGAAAGATAAACTGCAGATGCCGAAGCTAAATTATAATCTATAACTGGACTTAAATTTCCACCAGAACCAATATTATTAAATGCTAATATTTTTCCGTTTGCCGCTTCTGCAATAAAAACTGTATTAGTAGTAGCATCGTAAGCAACATCTACAGGATTACCTAATAACGTGCTAGAACCTTCTACTCTAACTTGTTCTGATAAAGCTAAAGTACCTCCGTTTGCTGTATTGTTAAATTTACTACTAAAGTCTGAAATTATATGAAATGCACCATCTGTAGCACTAGTTCCTGTACCACTTGCTACACCAATATCTGTTAATACCATTGTATTACCATCTAAAGCTATACCATGCGTTCTTACAATACCTTCAATAGAGATTGTTTTACTAGCCATTAATGTTTGGTCTGTCGTGTTAGATAAAAAGTTATTAAAAACAGCTAATTGATCTGTCGTGTCTACAATAGCATATAAATCTGCTCCAGAAAAAACAATTCCCCATAATTTAAAATTAGTTGTAATTGTGTTTCTTAATACAAAGTTATTGCTAGTTTTTTGGTAAACAAATAACCTTCCATCTGGCGTGTTAGAATCTCCATCTACATCACTGTTGTCTGCTACTACGTAATAATCTCCATTAACTGCAACTTCTCTTGGACTTTCCATATCTGTTGTACTAGAAATGTCTATAGATGCTGTAGTATTATTTAGTAGCATGTCTACATTGTAAAAACCTTCTAAATTTAAATTGGACCTTGATGCTTGAAAAACAGCATCTGTAGACGCGTCGTAATATACACCATCTGCTGCAGTACTTGTTGTTATTAAGGTTTTAGATTGTACATTAGACATATTGGTTACATCTAATATGGAAATATTACCATCACTATTATTAGAAGTGAATAATCTAACAGACGTTTGATCTTCTTCTTCCATAATAGGTTGAGTGTCATCATCACTACAAGATAAAGTTGTGAATGTTAAAGCACAAATGCTTAATAATTTGAATACATTTTTAGTTTTCATGTTTTTTGTTGTTTATGTTAATACACCTGTACTTACGTAGTTGTTTTAGCATAGGTTTTAAAAAACATGAACTTTAACTATTTTTAACAAAAAACAAAAAGCACTTTTAGTTGTCTAAAAGTGCTTTTATGTAGGTTGTAGTTGTAATGTTTCTTTTTAGGGACATTAAAGTTTACTTTATGTTTCATTTAACTACATTTAATTAATAACAAATTAAATGCCAAACTTTACATTTTCAATACATTATATTAAGACTTAGAATGTATTTTACCTTTAACGCCTTTAAAAAAAGATTTCATATACTTAAAATCTTCTTCAATATTATCTGTTGGATAAAATGGTTCTGATATTTTGTTTTGTTTATTTTCAAAGTCTAAAGTAAACATAATAATAGGTACGTTTGCTTGCTTTGCTATGTAATAAAATCCAGTTCGCCACTTTTCTACTTTACTTCTTGTTCCTTCTGGAGCTAGAGTTAATCTAAATTCATCTTTACCTTCAAATAGTTTTGCGATGGTTTCTACTTTATTTTCTTTATTTTTTCGGTCTACAGGAACGCCACCAACAGCTCTAAAATAATATCCAATAGGCCAAACAAAAAGTTCTTTTTTACCTAAATAATTAGATTTTAAATCTACTACTTTTCTTAGTAATAAGCCGATAATAAAATCGAAGTTACTAGTATGTGGCGCAGATATTAGTACAGCTTTTTTTACTGTATCTTTAGAAAAGTTTGTGTTTCCTACAACTTTCCATCCTAAAATTTTAAAATATATAAATTTTGCTAGCCAGCGCATATTACATTTTTTTATAAAGCGCTTTTAGTACTTCTGGAGTTATTTGTTTTTTCCAATGTTTTCCTAATGCATTTTCCCATAATGGTTCTAAACTTAAGGCTACATTTATCATTATATCAAATTGGTCTTCGGTTAGATTTGCACAAATTCCTTTAGGTAAATTAATGTTATGTTTTGCTTTCATTTGTTTAAAAAGCTTAACACCATCAGGATAATAGTCTTCTAGATGATCAAATACAATACAGTTTCCTATACCGTGTTTAATTCCTAATAAATAGCCTAAACCATAACTCATCGCATGTGCTACTCCAACTTGAGAATATGCAATGCTCATTCCACCATGCCAACTAGCCATCATTAACTTGTCTTGAGCTTCTATTTCGGTTAAATGATCTTCTAAGAAAATTTCTTTACATAACTCGTAAGCCTTTTCTCCATACGATTTACTAAACGCATTTAAATACGTACCATTTAAAGATTCTATGCAATGTACAAAACAATCCATACCTGTATAAAACCATTGATCTTTTGGTACTTCTTTAGTTAATTCTGGATCTAGAATTACTTGATCAAAAGGTGTATAATCACTATTTATACCTAATTTACGTTCTGGTCCAGTTAAAATTGTAGTTCTTGACACTTCTGCTCCTGTTCCAGATATTGTTGGAATTCCAACATGATATATAGCAGGATGTTTTACTAAATCCCATCCTTGATAATCTTTAGATTCTCCATCGTTAGTTAACATAATGGCTACTGCTTTTGCTATATCCATTATGCTTCCTCCACCAATGCCTATTATACCAGAAGGACGTTCTTTATAGTTAAGTATAATTTGTTCTACTAAAGTATCTATTTGTGATGTTTTAGGTTCTTCTTTGGTAGATATATAAATCACCTTATCGTCGTATGCAAGTGGTATACGAGATGTTAACCATGCATTTCCTTTAAATACATCGTCTACAAAAAAGATAAATGGTGCTCTGGTATTTAACCTTTTAGGTTCTAAAATTTCGGCTAATTGGTTAAAACTACCACGTCCAAAAATTATTCTGGACACCATTGGAAAATTTTTAAATTGCATTAACTTAATTGTCTTATTTTGTAAATTTATTATTTATTTAGTTGTTTTTGAAATAATTCTGAAAATAAACCTATATGATAGCCATCTACTAATGCATGATTTGCACTTATAGCAACATTTATTTGTAGGCTATCGTTTACTTTAACAGCTTTACCAAATGCTAATTTTGGTACAGATTCTTTATTACCAGAAACAGGCTCTTTATGTCCTGTGAAATTTACCCAAGGTAACGCAGAACAATGTATACAATCCAATCCGTTTTTTGGTGGATATAATTCGCCAGTTGTTTGTATTCTTTGTTTTTCTAATTCTAAATTATTTAAGAAAAATTCAAGATTTTCGTTGTAATCTATAAATGAAAACCCTAACGTTTTATCCTCTTTTAATATAGTAGCTGAAGCATTAATTGTATCATAACATACAACTTGGTCTTCTAGAATTCTATACTTAAGTTGCTCTACATTATTAATAGCTACCATACATGCATGCAAATACACACCAAAAAAACTATAATTATTTGTTTTAGATTTTTTGTAAGCCTTAGTCACATCAAACGGAATAGTTACACCAAAATACGGATCTTGAAACTTTGTAAAATGATCGTAAAGTTGTTTACGTGACCAAGTATTAATATCTATTGTTTTTAACATTGTAATAATTCTGGTAGTTGTTTTAATGTTTTTAAGGTATGAAACTGTTTGTTTTTACTCTCTTCTAATGTAACTTCTTCATGAGCCCAAGTTGTATGAAATGGGACATGAATTGCTTTTGATTTGATATTTAATAATGGTAAAATATCTGATTTTAACGAATTTCCAATCATTAAAAATTCAGTAGGTTTTATATCTAAATGATTTAATAATTTGGAATAGTTAGCTTCTTTTTTATCACTTAATACCTCTATATGATGAAAATAATCTAATAATCCAGATTTTTCTAATTTACGTTCTTGGTCCAGTAAATCACCTTTTGTTGCAACAATTAGCCTATATTTATTTGATAGTTTTTGCAAAACGTCTTCTACACCATCTAAGAGCGCTACATCTTTATTAATCATGCCTTTACCAATATTTAATATTTTGGTTATCACAGAATTTGAAACCGTACCGTTGGATAATTCTATAGCCATTTCAACCATAGATAATACAAATCCTTTTACACCATAACCATAGGTTGGTAAATTTTTCATTTCCATTTTAAATAGCTCTTGGTCTATTTTATTTGGTGTTTCAAATTGACTTAATAGCTTTGCAAATTCTTCTTCGGCATCTCTAAAATAGGTTTCGTTAACCCAAAGAGTATCATCTGCATCAAAACCAATGACTTTGATAGTATCGTAGTTTATTTCCATAATTTATTTGCGCGCTCTAAATCTTCTGGTGTATCTATTTCTACACCTTCTACTGTAGTTTCGACCATTTTAATACGTTTTCCGTATTCTAAATAACGAAGTTGTTCTAATTTTTCGGCTGCTTCTAAGGTTAACATTGGTAAGTGATAAAAATCCATTAACGCTTGTTTTCTAAATGCGTAAACACCTTTATGTTTGTAATATTTAACGTCTACACTTTCATCACGTGGATATGGTATTGGACTTCTAGAAAAGTATAAAGCCACATTGTTATTATCTATTACAACTTTTACCGTATTTGGATTTTTAATTTCGTCTTGATCTGTAATATGAACCATTAAAGATGCTAAATCTATTTGGTGTTGTGTGTCTTCTTTAAATACTTGAATTAATTTTTTTAAAGAATCTACTTCTGTAAATGGCTCGTCACCTTGTACATTTATAACAACATCTACATCTAGATTTTCTACAGCTTCTGCTATTCTATCACTTCCGCATTCATGCGGTTTTTTACTCATCATAACATGTCCGCCAATATTTTGTATTTCGTCAAAAATTATTTGGCTATCTGTGACTACAATTACATCGTCAAAAAGCGATGTATTTACTGTAGCTTGGTAAGTTCTTGTTATTACAGGTTTTCCGCCTAAATCTTGCATTAATTTACCTGGAAATCTAGATGCACTATAACGTGCAGGTATCATGGCTATGATTTTCATTGTTGTTCTGAAATATTACTATTCAAAAATACGGGTAATATGTTAATTTATAATTGAATTTTAGGATTAATTTTCTTCAAAAAAATCGTCTTTAAATCCTATCAAATATAATTTTTCTTTTGCTCTTGTGACTGCTGTGTATAACCAACGTAGATAATCTTTATCTATCCCGTTTGGTAAATACGGTTGTTCGACAAAAACTGTGTTCCATTGTCCTCCTTGAGATTTATGACAAGTAATGGCATAAGAAAACTTTACTTGAAGTGCGTTAAAGTGTTTATTCCCTTTTATTTTTAAAAATTTTTTATAGTTACTTGTTTCGTCTTCAAAATCTTTTTGGACTTCTTGATATAACTTATTGGAATCTTCGTAAGATAAAGATGGTGATTCTGCTGTGATAGTATCTAAAAGTAGTACTGTTTCAAATGGTCTCATTTTAGGGTAATCGACCATTCTTACTTTTACTTCTGCAAATTTAAAACCATATAACTCTTGAAAGCTAAAAATCTCTAAGACTTCTATAATATCTCCGTTAGCAATAAAACCAGCTTCTGTAGTAGGTTTAATCCAAAAGTAGTTGTTTTTAACTACCATAAGATAATCGCCAGTTGCAAGCTCGTTTTCACTAAATAAAATACGACTTCGTATTTGCTGATTATATAGGTTGGCACGCTTGTTACTTCGCACAATTATGCTCGTATCTTCATAACCTAATGTACTGTAAGCATCGTTAATAGCATCCATAATTTCATAACCATCAACCAATCTTACAATGTCTTTAAAAGGTTTTAAATTAAACTGAAACGTATCAAAAAACTCGCTAGCAATTGCTTCTCTTAACAAGGTTGCGTTTTCTAATATACCCGAATCTTCGCCTTGACGTGTGACTTCATCTAGCTCCATTTTTGTAACACTTTTGTTGTAATTAAGGTTTAAAGTGTTTTCATTTAAAGCTGGACTTATGTCTAATTTTACAGGCGGTAATTGGGCTGTATCACCAATTAACAACAGTTTACATTTATGTCCTTGATACACGTATTGCATCAAATCGTCTAGTAAAGATCCATTTTCATATAATTTAGAATCGTTTGGCGTATCTGGTATCATAGACGCTTCATCTACAATAAAAATGGTGTTTTTATGCTTATTTGGTTGTAATACAAAACTAACGCCGCCACCTTTACTCTTTTTTGGAAAATATATTTTTTTATGTATTGTAAAGGCTTCTTTTTTGGAATAATTTGCGATTACTTTTGCTGCTCTACCAGTTGGCGCCATTAAAACAGCACTTTTTTTGGCTTTCCATAAATTGGTAACAATTGTCCCTATAATAGTGGTTTTTCCTGTACCTGCATATCCTTTTAACAAAAAGACACCATTATTGCGATCGTTAAAAATAAATTCAGAAAGTTGTAAAAGTAAAATATCTTGTTTTGTGGTTGGTTTAAACGGAAATTGCTGTTTTATAAGGGAATAAAATTCTGAACTAGTCATTAATAAACAAGATTTAAAAACTTTTTCTCAAATATATAAATCATTTTTAGCTACAATGGTTTTTACGAACAAAAAAAAATTGTAGATTTGTCACTGACCTTAATTTATATTTAATAAAAACACTATGCTAAATTTAATTTTAATTATTATTGGTGCCATTCTTTTAACTGTTGCTATAGTTTGGCTTATTGACAAATTTGTTCCAGCAAAAGCAAAACCTATTATTACAATTGCGCTTTGGGCATTAATTATCTTTTTAGGTTATTTAACTTTTGATTCTGTTTATGGAGAAATTAAATTTAATCAACTTAAAGAAAAGCGTTTCGCTGCTGCAATTGAAAAATTAAAAGATATTAGAGATGCACAGTTAGCACACAGAGAAGTAAAAGGACAATTTACTAAAAGCTATGATTCTTTAATTAAATTTATCGAAAATGGTCAATTTACAATTATAGAAAGACGCGATTCTAGTGTTGTGGATGAAGAAAGAACAAAAGCTTACGGTGGTGTAGAAATGTTTAAAGATATTGTAATTACAGATACTATTGGATTTGTTCCTGTTAAAGATAGTTTATTTAAAAACTCTTCGCGTTACAAAACAATGATGAATGTACCAAACGCTAAAGAAGGTACTAAATTTACCTTAAACGCTGGTGTATTAGAAGATGGAGATAGTAAAATACCTGTTTTTGAAGCTTTTGTTAAAAAAGACGATTTATTATTTGATCAACCTAAAGATTTAGTAAAAAAGGAAAACCAAGTATTATCTGTAGAAGGTGTTAACGGTGATGCGTTACGTGTAGGATCTATGGATGAGGTTAAAACAGTAGGAAACTGGCCAAAAACATATGGCAGTAACGAATAATACAAATACAAGTTTTAATAATAAAGAACTGTCCATTCAACTAAGTTTGAGTGGACTTTCTTTTTGTATCCTAAATACAAATAACAGTACAGTAGAAACATTATTCACGACTACTTACAACAAAAAAAATCCAACTACTGTATTAGATACTGTTGTAGATGTATTTAACACACAAAAAGAACTACAACAATCTTTTGATAAGATAACAGTAATCCATGAAAACGAATGGTCTACGCTAGTGCCAAAACCATTATTTGATAAAGAACATATTGCAGATTATTTAAAGTTTAATACAAAAATTTTAAAAACAGATTTTATCACTTTTGATGAAATCTCGCAGAATGAAAGTATAAATGTTTATGTTCCGTTTACAAACATAAATAATTACCTGTTTGACAAATTTGGAAGCTTTACATACAAGCACTACTCTACTATTTTAATAGAACATATCTTAACCCAAGAAAAGCACAATAAATCACCAAAAGTATATGCAAATATTAATGCAAATACTTTTGAAATAGTTGTAGTTACTAACGGAAAACTAGTTTTATATAATACGTTTAATTATCAATCTAAAGAAGATTTTATCTACTATACCTTGTTTGTATACGAGCAACTACAACTTAATCCTGATGTTATAGAAATTGTATTTTTAGGCGAAATAGATAAAACAAGTCCATTATATACCATAGCCTATAATTACATCAGGCATGTAGGTTTTGGAAAGAGATTTGATAACTTTCAATTTAAAAATCCTATAGAGAATTTACACAGTAATTTTACACTTTTAAAAAGTTTACAATGCGAATAATTTCTGGTCAATATAAAGGAAGAAGACTAACAGCACCTAAAAATTTACCTGTAAGGCCAACTACAGATATGGCTAAAGAAGCTTTATTTAACATCCTTAATAATCAATATTATTTTGATGAAATTTCAGTATTAGATTTATTTGCTGGTACAGGTAATATCAGTTACGAATTTGCATCACGAGGCACAAACAACATTACCTGTGTTGATCAAAATTATGGTTGTATAAAATACATAAATGAAACTGCTGAAAGTTTTGAGATGCCAATTAGCACTATAAAAAGTGATGTGTTTAGCTTTTTAGAAAATCATAAACAACCTTATACTATTATTTTTGCAGATCCACCTTACGACTTTCCTTTAGAAGAATTTGCAAAAATCCCAGAATTAGTCTTTCAGAATAACTTATTAGAAGAAGATGGACTATTAATTATAGAACACTCTAAACATACCGATTTATCAGGTTTAGCGCAGTATTCTCATTCCAAAAGTTATGGCGGAAATATGTTTAGTTTTTTTGAACTAACAGATGAATAAATCATTATCAATTACATTATAAATAAAAAAACCACCTTAAAAAAGGTGGTTTCTTTATAAAATAGTAAATCTATAAGCCGGATTCTGTACGCAAAAGCGTCCTTATCATTTATCTGAATGTGCTGTTACCAACACACTTTAGCTACCTACCCTTTAACATCGCACGTGCAGCACTCAAACGTTAATATACATGGTATTGCACCTTATAGAGTTTACCTGATTTCACTACAGCATGACCTGTACATTCTTTCTGTTGCACTTTTCCTCACCTTTCGGCGGATGGCTGTTAACCACTATAATTGCACTATGGTGTCCGGACTTTCCTCTTTATTACAATAAAGCGATAAGGCGATTTACTTTTGCAAAAATACAATTATCAGTGAACAAATAACTATAACACATGGTAATTAGTTTTTAGTTTTTAGAAAAATTAAATACTCCTTAAACTAAATCATTCATACTTACAAACTTTCAACTTTGAACTTTGAACTTTGAACCAATGTTGTTAATAACTCAAAATAAATTGAAGTATTAAAATTCCTATTTATTAAGCTATTTTTTAAATTTGTAAACAATTTATTGTCTATGGAACATTTTGTAGTATCAGCCAGAAAATACAGACCGCAAACCTTTAAGGATGTTGTTGGTCAGTCTGCTATTACAAACACTTTACTTAACGCCATAGAACATAATCATTTAGCGCAAGCCTTATTATTTACTGGTCCACGTGGTGTTGGTAAAACAACTTGTGCGCGTATTTTGGCAAAAATGATTAATAGTGAAGGCAATGAAAACTCTGAAGAAGATTACGCCTTTAATATTTTTGAGCTAGATGCAGCTTCCAACAACTCGGTTGATGATATAAGAAACTTAACAGATCAAGTTCGTATTCCGCCTCAAGTTGGTAAGTATAAAGTCTATATTATTGATGAGGTACATATGTTATCTCAAGCCGCTTTTAATGCCTTTTTAAAGACTTTAGAAGAGCCACCAAAACATTGTATTTTTATTTTAGCAACTACTGAAAAACATAAAATAATCCCTACTATTTTATCGCGTTGTCAAATTTTTGATTTTAAACGTATTACAGTTAAAGATGCTAAAGAGTATTTAAAATACATTGCAGAAGAGCAAGGTGTAAATGCAGAAGATGATGCGCTACATATCATCGCTCAAAAAGCAGATGGCGCTATGCGTGATGCACTTTCAATTTTTGATCGTGTAGTTAGTTTTTCTGGTAAAGATTTAACAAGACAAGCCGTTACCGAAAATTTAAACGTATTAGATTACGAAACTTACTTTGAAAGTACAGACCTAATTTTGGAGAATAAAATTCCAGAGTTATTACTTCAATTTAATAAAACGTTATCTAAAGGATTTGACGGACATCATTATATCGCTGGTCTTGCGTCGCATTTTAGAGATTTATTGGTTTGTAAAAATCCTGCGACTATAGAACTGTTAGAAGTTGGAGAAGACACTAAAAAGAAGTACGAAAATCAATCTGCAAAAGCAAGTCAGCAGTTTTTAATACAAGCTATTAATCTGGCAAACGACTGTGATTTAAAATATAAAAGCAGTAAAAACCAACGACTTCTGGTCGAACTTACTTTAATGCAACTTGCCTCTATCACTTTTGATGGAGAAAAAAAAAATAGCAGACGTTACATAATTCCGCCAAGTTATTTTAAGAAAAAAGGAATTACGCCAATACCTGTTACAAAACCAAATCCAAAAACTACATCTACAGAAACTGCTTTAAAAGTTAACCCAGAATTTCAGCAAAAAAAAGAGCCTGAAAAACCTAAAATTATTTTAGAAAACGGAATTGCTTCTGGTAAAAAAAGAACTTCTGGACTGTCTTTAAAAAGTATTAGAGCAAAAAAAGAACACGAAATAAAACAACTGGATGTTGTTGTTGATGAAGAAAATCTTCCTAAAGAACCTTTTTCTCAAGAAGAATTATCTGCAACTTGGAATGCTTTTGTAAATATTATTGAAAAAGAAGGTAAATTTAATCTTGCTTCCATTTTATCTATAGATAAACCAACTTTAGCAAATGATGGTGTTACTATACAATTAACTTTTCCTAACTCTACAAATAAGGTAGAAGTTGAAAGGCAATCTTTTGATTTAATGTCTTACTTACGTAAAAATTTAAATAATTACGATATAAATTTAGACATTACTGTAAATGAAGAGATGGAAAAAAAATATGCCTACACGCCTATTGAAAAATATGAAAAGTTGAAAGAAAAAAACCCAAATCTAGAATTACTTCGTAAAACTTTTGATTTAGATATTTAATCTATAACTTTATGATTATGAATAAGTTTACAGCATTAATTTTAGGTATTATTATTTGTTTATTAAGTTGCGACGGACGCGAGAAGGTTAAAAGAAAACCAATAGAAACTTTAAAAGAAAAAAACATGATAGAGTCGTTTTCTACCAGAGAAAGCTACTATCCTAAAACCTACTCTGAAGTTAAAACAGATACCATTTTAAGTAATGGTTACACCGTAAAAGTAAACACTTTTACAGATATGACATCTTCGTTTTTAAAACAATTTAAGCACGATGCTATAAACTATAAGTATCATTATCGAGATTTTAAAGCAGAAATAGTTGCAAGCCATAACTCTATTATTTTTAACGACGTAATAGATAAAGATTATATTTTAAAACACGATAAATCTGTAGCGTATTTTTTAAAATCTTCAATTTTAAAAAGTGTTTGGGTAAATCAAGAACAAACCGTAAAACAAGACAAATTAGTCGTAAATATTCTATTTACACAACCTAATTCTAATACCAATAAAATGTTTGAACTTGTAATAGAACCAAACGGACAATATAAATTGATAAATATCTCAGATTTAAATCAAAATTATTTAACAGCTTAATTAAAAAACATGCTTGGATTAAAATTACCAACAGATCCACGATGGGTTAATATTGTAGAAAAAAATATAGAAGAAATTCTTACAGATCATGCCTTTTGCGAGCAAAAAGCAACAAGTACTGCAATTTCTTTAATTGTAAGTTTTCCTGAATACACAGATCTTGTTCAAGAAATGACAGCTTTAGTAAAAGAAGAAATTAGTCATTTTAAGATGGTACACGATAAAATATTAGAACGAGGTTGGACATTAGGACGAGATAGAAAAGATGATTATGTTATTCAACTTTTAAAGTTTTTTCCAAAAGGCGGAAGTAGAACAGACCAATTAGTACATAGATTACTATATGCTGCATTAATAGAAGCTAGAAGTTGCGAGCGTTTTAGATTATTATCTGAAGAATTACAAGACAAAGAACTTGCAGAGTTCTACAGAAAATTAATGGTAAGTGAAGCCAATCACTACACAATGTTTTTGGGCTTTGCTAGACAATACGGTAATCGTGAAGAAGTAGATAAAAAATGGAAACAACTACTTGATTATGAAGCCGAAATTATGAAAAACTTAGGTACAAAAGAAACTGTACACGGTTAAATAAAAAAAGCCTTTTCTAAAATTTAGAAAAGGCTTTTTAACACTTACTATTTATTGAATATATATTTAGAATTTTACTCCAAATCCTATTTGCATTGTATTTCCTTTAGCTTCTACACCTAATTCATCATCAAATAAATTTACAAATCCATATTTGTATCTAAAGTCTAAGAAAAATTCGTCTGTAATCATAAAATCTACACCAGCTACACCAGAATAAGTAAAGTTTTTTACACCATCTTCATATTCGTGCGCCTTTAAACTAGCTTGTGGACCAACAGCAAAAGCAAAATTATTAGTAATATTAAACTTAAATAATACAGGAAGTTGGATATAGTTAATACGTAATTCTTCTTGTTTAGATCCTTCGGCAGAAAATTGAATTTCTGGAGCTAAATCAATTACGTTAGATAACTTGTATTCTCCAAAAAAACCAATCATAAAACCATTTCTATGTGTGTGAGGTAAATAATCATATTGATCTTCAAAATCTAAATCTGAAATATTAAAACCAGCTCTTACACCATAAACGGAGTTTTGAGAAAATCCATAAAATGAAGCTAAAATAAATGCAAAGAAAAGGATAGTTTTTTTCATATGTTTTAAAAAATTAATAGGTTGGGTTTAGTTTTAAATTCTAATAGTAAATATAGATATTATAATTTAATATGGTATAATAAACAGACGAAGTGTATTATTTTAACTTTGTATGGCTTTTTACAGTCTCATTATATATACTTTTTATAATTCCGTCTGCCAATCCTATTTTTGGCACAAAGATATCTTTTGCGCCGCTCCACTTCATTGCAGATAAATAAATACGTGTTGCTGGAATAATTACATCTGCTCTATCTTGGTTTAAATCTAACTGAGAAATACGTTCTTCGTAAGAATAGGTTTGTAGCATGTTATAATAGGACGTTAAGTAAAAATACGATAACGGTTTACCTAAAGCTTTACCAGAAATTTTGAAAATTTTATTAATGTTTCCTCCAGATCCAATCACATCTATTTTTTCAAATTGTGCTGTTTCTGTTTTAATCCATTGCTCTAATTCTTGCCAAGCTTCTTTTTTAACAACATCGTTTAGTAATCGGACAGTACCAATTTTAAAGGATTTTGACGATATTTTTATACCTTTATCGATTACAGAAAACTCAGTACTTCCGCCACCAACATCTACATATAGATAAGTTTTATTTTCGTCTATATAACTTTGAAGGTCTGTTGCTGCTATTATTGCAGCTTCTTCTTCTCCTCCAATTATATCTATTTTTATACCGGTTTCTTCTAAAACTAAATCTGCAATTTGTTGACCATTTTTTGCTTCTCGCATTGCAGATGTTGCACAGGCTTTATATCTAACCACATTATGCGTTTGCATTAGTAAACTAAACGCTTGCATGGTTTTAAGCATACGGTCTTTATTAGTTTTTGAAATTTTTTCTTTTATAAAAACATCTGCACCTAAACGTATTGGTACACGTACCAACGAACTTTTTTTAAATCTTGCTGGTTTACCTTTTTCTTCTATTATGTTAGATATTAAAAGTCTTACAGCGTTAGATCCTATGTCTATTGCAGCGTATTTTTGTATGGTTAGCATAGTTTAATTTAGTTTGTCTTTAAGATAATCGTAAGTTGCAAATTGTGACCTTAATTTAGGTTGATTGTTTTTACGATAGTGATTTTTTTGTGACTTATCTAATAGCCTTGCTTTTACATTATCATTCCAACAAATATCAAAAAAATCTAACAATTCTTTTTTAATATCGTCTTGGTAAATTGGACATGATACTTCTACTCTATTTTCTATATTTCTGGTCATCCAATCTGCAGATGAGATGTAAACTTTTGTGTCGTTATTATTACAAAACACATAAAGTCTTGTATGTTCTAAAAACTTATCTACAATACTAATAACTTCTATGTTTTCGCTTACGCCTTTTACACCTGGAACTAGACAACAAATACCTCTTACAATCATTTGTATTTTGACACCAGCTTGACTTGCTTCATAAAGTTTATCTACCATTTTATAGCTAGATATACTATTCATCTTTAATTTTATAAACGCTGGCTTACCGTTTTTTACATTTTCAATTTCGGTATCTATTAATTTAAATAGCTTGCTTTTTGTGTAATGCGGTGAAGTAATAATGTGTTTATGTCTGTAAATTTTATAGTTAACTTCAAAAAAGTTAAACACCTTATTTATATCTTTTAATATTTTTTGATTAGCAGTAAATAAGGTGAAATCTGTATAGACTCTTGCTGTAGATTCGTTAAAATTACCTGTACTAATAAACCCATAACGTTTTAATTTTTTATCTTCTTCTCGTTCTATCACACACATTTTACTGTGTACTTTTAGTCCTTGAACTCCAAAAATTAAATTTACACCTTCGCGCTGCATTTGTTCAGCATAAGCAATATTAGCTTCTTCATCAAAACGTGCTTGTATCTCCATAGAAACAGTAACACGTTTACCATTTTTTGCAGCATTTATTAAAGAACTTGCCACGTGCGAAATTTGCGCTAATCTATAAATTGTAATTTTTATGGTTTTTACTTTAGGATCTAAAGCAGCTTCACGTAAAAACTTTACTACGTAAGAAAACGTATGATATGGTGCGTATTGTAAATAATCTTTTTCTGCAATAGATTTAAAGATACTTCCTTGAAGACTTAATCCTTTTACTTGTAAAGGTGTGATTTTATCATAAAGCAAATCTTGTCTTCCTAGACTAGGAAAATCCATGTAATCTCTTCTATTGTGATATCTTCCACCAGGAATTTTACTATCTGTATTATCAATACCCATTTTAGACATTAAAAACTCTAAAGTTTGCTTATCGATTGTCTTGTCGTAGACAAATCTAACTGGTTCTCCTACTTGTCTATCTTTAACACTATCACTAATTTTTTCCATGAAACTTTTTGACAAATCGCTGTCTAAATCAAGCTCTGCATCTCTTGTAATTTTTATCATATGTGCAGAAATATGCTTATAGTTAAAGATATTAAATATATCATCTAAAAACAGCCTTAACATATCGTCTAACATGATAATATAGTGCTTGTTATCTTCTTTAGGAAGCACAATAAAACGCTGCATATTTTTAGAAATTTCTATCAATGCATACTGGTTAGTTTCATCTTCCATTTGCATATTTATCGCTAAATATGCTGCACTATCTTTTAAGTTAGGTAATTCTATATCTGGATCTAAGACTATAGTTACAAGTGCTGGACTTACCTTTTCTAAGAAATATTGTTTTAAAAATTGCTTTTGGGCTTTGTTTACTTTATTTTCTTTTATAATAAAGATGTTTTCTGCCTCTAACTGCTTTTGAATTTTATTTAAAATCTTAAGACTTTCGGTTTGATGGTCTATTACTGTTTTAGTAATTATATCTAGTAAATCTGCTGCTTTTATACCGCCTAATTGACTTTTACCTGCTTTTCCTACATAATCTATACGCTTTACAGTAGCATATCTTACTTTAAAAAACTCGTCTAAATTATTAGAAAAAATCCCAAGAAATCTTAATCTTTCGATTAAAGGAACAGACTCGTCTGCTGCTTCTTGTAATACACGATGATTAAATTGTAACCAGCTTAACTCTCTATTAATATACTTATTATCAATAATATGATTATTCATCTTTAGCTTTATTTTACACAAATATATTTATAGATTGTCTATTTTAACAGTTTAGGGAATACTATTTTTTGGGTTTTACCATTTTTAACTTTTTGCCAACAATTTTGCTCAAATTCTATTTGAACAAATCCAGAAGTAGTTACATTTTCTATATACTTATCACCTAAGATGTTAGATAATTCTGTGATTGCAAAATTATGTCCAAAAATCGTTAATACATTAACAGAATTATTACAATTTTTTATTTGATTTAAAACAGATTCTCCAGAAAAATCATAGAGCTCTTTTTTTAAACAGAATGAAACTTCGGTTAACTGTAAATTTTCGATAAAAAGTTGTGCTGTTGTCTTTGCTCTATTTGCTGTACTTGATAAAATTAAATCTGGAATTAAAAAATTAGTTTTCAAATAATTAGACATTAATTTTACATCATTAATTCCGCGCTGTTTTAATGGACGATCATGATCAGGTAAATTATGTTTCCAAGACGACTTTGCGTGCCTAAAAAACTGAATGGTTTTGTTCGTTTTCATCGTTAAAGTGTATATTTTTTAGATTAATAGAAATACAGTTTCCGTTTATCGATTTTAATCGTGCTATATCATATTTATTTGATTATAAAGTAATTTCATATTTCATTTGTATAGCTATTAATTATGTATCCTGAATCTAAAACAATTTAAACTAAGAACCTACTAAGCCTTTCCCTTAAGCTTGACTGTAGCACATTAAAATGTAATTTTTAATATAAAATTAAAAAATGAAACAGTAAACATGTTATGAGAACTTTATTCCAAGTAATACTTTCTCAGGTCGTTTTAAAATTAATTCTAATGGATTTATTTTCTGTTTTAAATATAAATGAATTTGCTATAAACTAATTTTCAATATTTTGAAAAATTTGAAACTAACTATAAATTATAAAAAAGCTATAATCTTTTTAGCTTTAATTTTAAGTGCAACCTTTAGTTTTGCACAGGTAAAAAAAAGTTTTTCACTTAGATACCAAAGTAGTATTAACGGAGATGTAATTGTTGTTGGTAACAACACTATTTCTAGAACTGCTACAGGTAATTACAATGGTGAAGATGGTAACCACGACTTTGCAGACAATGTTTATGTAGATATTGATAACGACAATACAACATTTAACTCTAGTAGTGCAAATATTGTTAATCCAAAACCAGACGATCCTTGTTTAGCAGTAGACAAAGTACTTTTATATTGGGCTGCAGCAGATAAAGGAAATATTAATAATAACGTTGAAGCAGATAACCAACCAAACTGGAACTATAACCAAGTTAAATTAATGCTTCCAGGACAAACTACTTATTCTACAATAACTGCAGATCAAGTAATTTTTAGAGGAAGAAATGAAAATCCGCATTTTATAAACGATGCATATATCTGCGTTAAAGACATTACTTCTAGTGTTTTAAATAACAACAATTCTTTTGGTAAATATCAAGTTGCTAATGTAGAAGGTAAACAGGGTTATTTAGTTAGTCATGATGGTAATAATACAGGTACTTCTGGTGGTTGGCAAATTGTTTTAGTTTATAAAAGTGATAATTTAAAAAGAAAGAATATTTCTTTATTTGATGGTTATGCTAACGTAACTAGTACAAACAATAATTTTGATATTAATTTTAATGGATTTTTAACTGTACCTAATGGTGCAGTTCGATCAGATATAATTATCGGTGCTTTAGAAGGTGACCGTGATCTTGCTGGTGATAGACTACAGATGAGAAACACATCTAATGTCTTTGTAGATTTAGATGCGCCTCTAAGAGACGCAAATAATTTTTTTAATAGTAGAATTACTTTAGGACCAAGTAACGGTAGTAATAACTTTACAGATCGTAATCCTGCAAGTTTAAATACTTTAGGATTTGACTCAGCAATATTTCCTTTAAAAAATCAAGGCAACTCTCTTTTAGACAATAACCAGACATCTACAACATTAAGACTAACCTCTAATCAAGAGACTTATGGTTTATATTTATTAGGATTAGCTGTAGAAGTATACGAGCCTAAACTAGATCCAATATTTTTTAATGCTACTCCAAATAGTGTAATACCAGGAACTACTCCAGAAACAATAACTTATACAGCAACTACAAGTAATACAGGTAACGATAACGCTACAAATATTACTTTTACAACTACTGTTCCTGTTGGATCAGAATTAGTTCAACCTATTGTTGGCTTACCAACAGGTATGACATACACTTATAACAACACAACAAGACAGCTTACTTTTTACGCTGCTAATGGATTACTTGATGTTGGCGATACTTTAAATTTTAACTTTCAAACTACTGTCAATGATCAATGTTATTATTTAGAAAATGGATGTTCTACTGTTTTAAATTCTCAATTAGAAGCTACATATAATGGCGAATTAAACGGAACTTTATTTAATATAGTAAGTTCTAATAGTCTGGATACATGTAATCAAGGTAATAACCTTTTAACAACTGTTGTTGTTAATCCGCCATTACCTGCTACATGGGTAACTGCTCCGTTTGCTCTAGACAGAGTTGTAGATTGTGATGATACAACTGCTTTAAATAATGCCCAAGCATTAAGTCCTATGGCTAGTTGCAGCAATTTAACACCTGTAAAAACATCAGGTAATTTTGTTCCTACAGATGCTAACTGTAATTATACAGGAACTTATACAAATACATGGACTTTTACAGATTCCTGCGGAAACACTATTGCAGATTACACACAAGTTATAACAGTTGTAGATAATACTCCACCAACTTTTACTGCACCTTCAGATATTGAAATTTTTGTTGATAATGCATGTAATTATGATCCTTCTATTTCAAATACTGGAGATGTTACCGATGAAAATGATAATTGTTCTTCAAATAATTTAGAAGCTACATATTCAGATACAATTACAAATGGATCTTGTGAAGGAACTTACACTATTACAAGAACATGGTCTTTAGTTGATAACTGCGGAAATCCTGCTCCAGATCAAACACAAATTATAACTGTTTCTGACAACATATCGCCTGACTTATCGGCGTGTACATCTGTGGTAGATACTAATGTTGACTGTACAGCTAATGATAATCAAACTATCGCTGATCAATGGAATAGTGATAATATTGCTGCGCTTCAAGCTTGTGCTTCGGATAACTGCTCGTCTACTATTTCTGTAACCTCTGATTATGACTTTAATAACTTAAATACCGTTTGTGGTCCTTGTGGTAATATTGCGGTTACTTATACCGTTACTGATGATTGTAACAACACTTCTTCCATTACCGTAACTCTTACTTTTGGTGATGCGTCTGGTCCTGATTTATCGACATGTAATGTTAATGATGCGACTTTAGAATGTAATGGTAACGATAATCAATTAATTGCTGATCAATGGAATAATGATAATATCGCTATGCTACAAGCTTGTGCTAATGATATTGCTGTTACTATTTCTTCTAATTACGACTTTAATAATTTTGATACTACTGCTGTTTGTGGACTTGGTGGTACATTACCTGTAACTTATACGGCTACCGATGCATGTGGTAACACAACCTCGCTTACTGCTACATTAACCCTTTCAGATACAACCGGTCCTGATGTATCGGCGTGTACGTCTGTGGTAGATGCTACTTTAGAATGTGATGGTGCTAACAACAATACCTTAGCTTCTGATTGGAATGCGGCTAATATCGCTGCGCTTGAGACTTGTGCTTCGGATGCTTGTGATGCTGATAATACTTTTACTGTAACCTCTGATTTCGACTTTAATAATTTTGTAAGTTCTTGTGGTTTAGGTGGTACCATTACTGTTAACTATACGGTTAGTGATGATTGTGGTAATAGTTCATCTACTTCGGCTACGTTAACCCTTTCGGATACGACTGGTCCTGATGTATCAGCGTGTACATCTGTTGTGGATGCTACTTTAGAATGTGATGGTGCTAATAACAATACCTTAGCTTCTGATTGGAATGCGGCTAATATCGCTGCGCTTGAGACTTGTGCTTCGGATGCGTGTGATGCTGATAATATCTTTACAGTAACCTCTGATTTCGACTTTAATAATTTTGTAAGTTCTTGTGGTCTTGGTGGTACGATTACTGTTAACTATACGGTTAGTGATGATTGTGGTAATAGTTCGTCTACTTCGGCGACATTAACACTTTCGGATACGACTGGTCCTGATGTATCAGCGTGTACATCTGTTGTGGATACTAATGTTGACTGTACAGCGAATGATAATCAAACTATCGCTGATCAATGGAATAGTGATAATATCGCTGCGCTTCAAGCTTGTGCTTCAGATAACTGCTCGTCTACTATTTCTGTAACCTCTGATTATGACTTTAATAACTTAAATACCGTTTGTGGTCCTTGTGGTAATATTACGGTTACTTATACCGTTACTGACGATTGTAATAACACTTCTTCTATTACTGTAACGCTTACTTTTGGTGATGCGTCTGGTCCTGATTTATCGACATGTAATGTTAATGATGCGACTTTAGAATGTAATGGTAACGATAATCAATTAATTGCTGATCAATGGAATAATGATAATATCGCTATGTTACAAGCTTGTGCTAATGATATTGCTGTTAATATTTCTTCTAATTACGACTTTAATAATTTTGATTCTACTGCTGTTTGTGGACTTGGTGGTATCTTACCTGTAACTTATACGGCTACCGATGCATGTGGTAACACAACCTCGCTTACTGCAACATTAACGCTTTCGGATACGACTGGTCCTGATGTATCAGCGTGTACGTCTGTTGTAGATGCTACTTTAGAATGTGATGGTGCTAACAACAATACCTTAGCTTCTGATTGGAATGCGGCTAATATCGCTGCACTTGAGACTTGTGCTTCGGATGCGTGTGATGCTGATAATATCTTTACAGTAACCTCTGATTTCGACTTTAATAATTTTGTAAGTTCTTGTGGTCTTGGTGGTACCATTACTGTTAACTATACGGTTAGTGATGATTGTGGTAATAGCTCGTCTACTTCGGCAACATTAACACTTTCGGATACAACTGGTCCTGATTTATCAGCGTGTACATCTGTTGTGGATACTAATGTTGACTGTACAGCTAATGATAATCAAACTATCGCTGATCAATGGAATAGTGATAATATCGCTGCGCTTCAAGCTTGTGCTTCAGATAACTGCTCGTCTACTATTTCTGTAACCTCTGATTATGACTTTAATAACTTAAATACCGTTTGTGGTCCTTGTGGTAATATTACGGTTACTTATACCGTTACTGACGATTGTAACAACGCTTCTTCTATTACCGTAACGCTTGCTTTTGGTGATGCATCTGGTCCTGATTTATCGACATGTAATGTTAATGATGCGACTTTAGAATGTAATGGTAACGATAATCAATTAATTGCTGATCAATGGAATAATGATAATATCGCTATGTTACAAGCTTGTGCTAATGATATTGCTGTTACTATTTCTTCTAATTACGACTTTAATAATTTTGATTCTACTGCTGTTTGTGGACTTGGTGGTACATTACCTGTAACTTATACGGCTACCGATGCGTGTGGTAACACAACCTCGCTTACTGCAACATTAACGCTTTCGGATACGACTGGTCCTGATGTATCAGCGTGTACGTCTGTTGTAGATGCTACTTTAGAATGTGATGGAACTAACAACAATACCTTAGCTTCTAATTGGAATGCGGCTAATATCGCTGCGCTTGAGACTTGTGCTTCGGATGCGTGTGATGCTGATAATATCTTTACAGTAACCTCTGATTTCGACTTTAATAATTTTGTAAGTTCTTGTGGACTTGGTGGTACCATTACTGTTAACTATACGGTTAGTGATGATTGTGGAAATAGTTCGTCTACTTCGGCGACGTTAACACTTTCGGATACAACTGGTCCTGAATTATCGGCGTGTACATCTGTTGTGGATGCGACTTTAGAATGTGATGGAACTAACAACAGTACCTTAGCTTCTGATTGGAATGCAGCTAATATCGCTGCGCTTGAGACTTGTGCTTCGGATAACTGCTCGTCTACTATTTCTGTGACGTCTGATTTCGATTTTAATAATTTTGTGAGTTCTTGTGGTCTTGGTGGTACTATTACTGTTAACTATATGGTTAGTGATGATTGTGGGAATAGTTCATCTACTTCGGCGACGTTAACACTTTCGGATACAACTGGTCCTGATGTATCGGCGTGTACGTCTGTTGTGGATGCGACTTTAGAATGTGATGGTGCTAATAATAGTACGCTAGCTTCTGATTGGAATGCGGCTAATATCGCTGCGCTTGAGACTTGTGCTTCGGATGCATGTGATGCTGATAATACCTTTACCGTAACCTCTGATTTCGACTTTAATAATTTTGTGAGTGCTTGTGGTTTAGGTGGTACCATTACTGTTAACTATACGATTAGTGATGATTGTGGTAATAGTTCGTCTACTTCGGCAACATTAACCCTTTCGGATACAACTGGTCCTGACTTATCAGCGTGTACGTCTGTTGTGGATACTAATGTTGACTGTACAGCGAATGATAATCAAACTATCGCTGATCAATGGAATAGTGATAATATTGCTGCGCTTCAAGCTTGTGCTTCGGATAACTGCTCGTCTGCTATTTCTGTGACCTCTGATTATGACTTTAATAACTTAAATACCGTTTGTGGTCCTTGTGGTAATATTGCGGTTACTTATACCGTTACTGACGATTGTAACAACGCTTCTTCTATTACTGTAACGCTTACTTTTGGTGATGCATCTGGTCCTGATTTATCGACATGTAATGTTAATGATGCGACTTTAGAATGTAATGGTAACGATAATCAATTAATTGCTGATCAATGGAATAATGATAATATCGCTATGCTACAAGCTTGTGCTAATGATATTGCTGTTACTATTTCTTCTAATTACGACTTTAATAATTTTGATACTACTGCTGTTTGTGGACTTGGTGGTATATTACCTGTAACTTATACGGCTACCGATGCATGTGGTAACACAACCTCGCTTACTGCTACATTAACCCTTTCGGATACAACTGGTCCTGATGTATCGGCGTGTACGTCTGTTGTGGATGCGACTTTAGAATGTGATGGTGCTAATAATAGTACCTTAGCTTCTGATTGGAATGCAACTAATATCGCTGCGCTTGAGACTTGTGCTTCGGATGCGTGTGATGCTGATAATACCTTTACTGTAACCTCTGATTTCGACTTTAATAATTTTGTGAGTTCTTGTGGTCTTGGTGGTACAATTACTGTTAACTATACGGTTAGTGATGATTGTGGTAATAGCTCGTCTACTTCGGCGACGTTAACGCTTTCGGATACAACTGGTCCTGATGTATCGGCGTGTACGTCTGTTGTGGATGCGACTTTAGAATGTGATGGAACTAACAACAGTACCTTAGCTTCTGATTGGAATGCGGCTAATATCGCTGCGCTTGAGACTTGTGCTTCCGATGCATGTGATGCTGATAATACCTTTACCGTAACCTCTGATTTCGACTTTAATAATTTTGTGAGTTCTTGTGGTTTAGGCGGTACGATTACTGTTAACTATACGATTAGTGATGATTGTGGGAATAGTTCATCTACTTCGGCGACGTTAACACTTTCGGATACAACTGGTCCTGAATTATCGGCGTGTACGTCTGTTGTGGATGCTACTTTAGAATGTGATGGGACTAATAACAGTACCTTAGCTTCTGATTGGAATGCGGCTAATATCGCTGCGCTTGAGACTTGTGCTTCCGATGCATGTGATGCTGATAATACCTTTACCGTAACCTCTGATTTCGACTTTAATAATTTTGTGAGTTCTTGTGGTCTTGGTGGTACGATTACTGTTAACTATACGGTTAGTGATGATTGTGGTAATAGCTCGTCTACTTCGGCTACGTTAACGCTTTCGGATACAACTGGTCCTGAATTATCGGCGTGTACATCTGTTGTGGATACGACTTTAGAATGTGATGGAACTAACAACAGTACCTTAGCTTCTGATTGGAATGCGGCTAATATCGCTGCGCTTGAGACTTGTGCTTCGGATAACTGCTCGTCTACTATTTCTGTGACGTCTGATTTCGATTTTAATAATTTTGTAAGTGCTTGTGGTCTTGGTGGTACAATTACTGTTAACTATACGGTTAGTGATGATTGTGGTAATAGCTCGTCTACTTCGGCGACGTTAACACTTTCGGATACAACTGGTCCTGATGTATCGGCGTGTACGTCTGTGGTAGATGCTACTTTAGAATGTGATGGGACTAACAACAGTACCTTAGCTTCTGATTGGAATGCGGCTAATATCGCTGCGCTTGAGACTTGTGCTTCGGATAACTGCTCGTCTGCTATTTCTGTGACGTCTGATTTTGATTTTAATAATTTTGTGAGTTCTTGTGGTCTTGGTGGTACTATTACTGTTAACTATATGGTTAGTGATGATTGTGGTAATAGTTCGTCTACTTCGGCAACATTAACCCTTTCGGATACAACTGGTCCTGATTTATCAGCGTGTACGTCTGTTGTGGATGCTAATGTTGACTGTACAGCTAATGATAATCAAACTATCGCTGATCAATGGAATAGTGATAATATTGCTGCGCTTCAAGCTTGTGCTTCGGATAACTGCTCGTCTGCTATTTCTGTGACCTCTGATTATGACTTTAATAACTTAAATACCGTTTGTGGTCCTTGTGGTAATATTACGGTTACTTATACCGTTACTGACGATTGTAACAACGCTTCTTCTATTACTGTAACGCTTACTTTTGGTGATGCATCTGGTCCTGATTTATCGACATGTAATGTTAATGATGCGACTTTAGAATGTAATGGTAACGATAATCAATTAATTGCTGATCAATGGAATAATGATAATATCGCTATGCTACAAGCTTGTGCTAATGATATTGCTGTGGTTATTTCTTCTAATTACGACTTTAATAATTTTGATACTACTGCTGTTTGTGGACTTGGTGGTATATTACCTGTAACTTATACGGCTACCGATGCATGTGGTAACACAACCTCGCTTACTGCTACATTAACCCTTTCGGATACAACTGGTCCTGATGTATCGGCGTGTACGTCTGTTGTGGATGCGACTTTAGAATGTGATGGTGCTAATAATAGTACGCTAGCTTCTGATTGGAATGCGGCTAATATCGCTGCGCTTGAGACTTGTGCTTCGGATGCATGTGATGCTGATAATACCTTTACCGTAACCTCTGATTTCGACTTTAATAATTTTGTGAGTTCTTGTGGTCTTGGTGGTACGATTACTGTTAACTATACGGTTAGTGATGATTGTGGTAATAGCTCGTCTACTTCGGCTACGTTAACGCTTTCGGATACAACTGGTCCTGATGTATCGGCGTGTACGTCTGTGGT
Source organism: Mesoflavibacter profundi (assembly GCF_014764305.1). NCBI lineage: Bacteria > Pseudomonadati > Bacteroidota > Flavobacteriia > Flavobacteriales > Flavobacteriaceae > Mesoflavibacter > Mesoflavibacter profundi. Next base: position 2,656,745 of record NZ_CP061703.1, on the reverse strand, counting down.
AGATACTACTTTAGAATGTGATGGGACTAACAACAGTACATTAGCTTCTGATTGGAATGCAACTAATATCGCTGCGCTTGAGACTTGTACTTCGGATAACTGCTCGTCTGCTATTTCTGTAACCTCTGATTTCGATTTTAATAATTTTGTGAGTTCTTGTGGTCTTGGTGGTACCATTACTGTTAACTATACGGTTAGTGATGATTGTGGTAATAGTTCGTCTACTTCGGCAACATTAACGCTTTCGGATACAACTGGTCCTGATGTATCGGCGTGTACATCTGTTGTTGATGCTACTTTAGAATGTGATGGGACTAACAACAGTACATTAGCTTCTGATTGGAATGCAACTAATATCGCTGCGCTTGAGACTTGTTCTTCGGATGCGTGTGATGCTGATAATACCTTTACTGTAACCTCTGATTTCGACTTTAATAATTTTGTGAGTGCTTGTGGTCTTGGTGGTACAATTACTGTTAACTATACGATTAGTGATGATTGTGGTAATAGTTCGTCTACTTCGGCTACATTAACACTTTCGGATACGACTGGTCCTGATGTATCGGCGTGTACGTCTGTGGTAGATGCTACTTTAGAATGTGATGGTGCTAATAACAGTACCTTAGCTTCTGATTGGAATGCGGCTAATATCGCTGCGCTTGAGACTTGTGCTTCGGATGCGTGTGATGCTGATAATACTTTTACTGTAACCTCTGATTTCGATTTTAATAATTTTGTAAGTGCTTGTGGTCTTGGTGGTACAATTACTGTTAACTATACGGTTAGTGATGATTGTGGTAATAGCTCGTCTACTTCGGCAACATTAACCCTTTCGGATACAACTGGTCCTGATGTATCGGCGTGTACGTCTGTGGTAGATGCTACTTTAGAATGTGATGGTGCTAACAACAATACCTTAGCTTCTGATTGGAATGCAGCTAATATCGCTGCGCTTGAGACTTGTGCTTCGGATGCGTGTGATGCTGATAATACCTTTACTGTAACCTCTGATTTTGACTTAAATAATTTTGTGAGTTCTTGTGGTTTAGGTGGTACCATTACTGTTAACTATACGATTAGTGATGATTGTGGTAATAGTTCGTCTACTTCGGCAACATTAACCCTTTCGGATACAACTGGTCCTGACTTATCAGCGTGTACGTCTGTTGTGGATACTAATGTTGACTGTACAGCGAATGATAATCAAACTATCGCTGATCAATGGAATAGTGATAATATTGCTGCGCTTCAAGCTTGTGCTTCGGATAACTGCTCGTCTGCTATTTCTGTGACCTCTGATTATGACTTTAATAACTTAAATACCGTTTGTGGTCCTTGTGGTAATATTGCGGTTACTTATACCGTTACTGACGATTGTAACAACGCTTCTTCTATTACTGTAACGCTTACTTTTGGTGATGCATCTGGTCCTGATTTATCGACATGTAATGTTAATGATGCGACTTTAGAATGTAATGGTAACGATAATCAATTAATTGCTGATCAATGGAATAATGATAATATCGCTATGCTACAAGCTTGTGCTAATGATATTGCTGTTACTATTTCTTCTAATTACGACTTTAATAATTTTGATTCTACTGCTGTTTGTGGACTTGGTGGTATATTACCTGTAACTTATACGGCTACCGATGCGTGTGGTAACACAACCTCGCTTACTGCAACATTAACGCTTTCGGATACGACTGGTCCTGATTTATCAGCGTGTACGTCTGTTGTGGATGCGACTTTAGAATGTGATGGTGCTAATAATAGTACCTTAGCGTCTGATTGGAATGCAACTAATATCGCTGCGCTTGAGACTTGTGCTTCGGATGCGTGTGATGCTGATAATACCTTTACTGTAACCTCTGATTTCGACTTTAATAATTTTGTGAGTTCTTGTGGTCTTGGTGGTACAATTACTGTTAACTATACGGTTAGTGATGATTGTGGTAATAGCTCGTCTACTTCGGCTACGTTAACGCTTTCGGATACAACTGGTCCTGATGTATCGGCGTGTACGTCTGTTGTGGATGCGACTTTAGAATGTGATGGAACTAACAACAGTACCTTAGCTTCTGATTGGAATGCGGCTAATATCGCTGCGCTTGAGACTTGTGCTTCGGATAACTGCTCGTCTGCTATTTCTGTGACGTCTGATTTCGATTTTAATAATTTTGTGAGTTCTTGTGGTCTTGGTGGTACCATTACTGTTAACTATACGGTTAGTGATGATTGTGGTAATAGTTCGTCTACTTCGGCAACATTAACGCTTTCGGATACAACTGGTCCTGATGTATCGGCGTGTACGTCTGTTGTGGATGCGACTTTAGAATGTGATGGAACTAACAACAGTACCTTAGCTTCTGATTGGAATGCGGCTAATATCGCTGCGCTTGAGACTTGTGCTTCGGATAACTGTTCATCTGCTATTTCTGTAACCTCTGATTTCGACTTTAATAATTTTGTAAGTACTTGTGGTCTTGGTGGTACCATAACTGTTAACTATACGGTTAGTGATGATTGTGGAAATAGTTCGTCTACTTCGGCGACATTAACGCTTTCGGATACGACTGGTCCTGATGTATCAGCGTGTACATCTGTTGTGGATGCTACTTTAGAATGTGATGGTGCTAATAACAATACCTTAGCTTCTGATTGGAATGCGGCTAATATTGCTGCGCTTGAGACTTGTGCTTCGGATGCGTGTGATGCTGATAATATCTTTACTGTAACCTCTGATTTCGACTTTAATAATTTTGTAAGTACTTGTGGTCTTGGTGGTACCATTACTGTTAACTATACGGTTAGTGATGATTGTGGAAATAGCTCGTCTACTTCGGCGACATTAACGCTTTCGGATACGACTGGTCCTGATGTATCAGCGTGTACATCTGTTGTGGATGCTACTTTAGAATGTGATGGTGCTAATAACAATACCTTAGCTTCTGATTGGAATGCGGCTAATATTGCTGCGCTTGAGACTTGTGCTTCGGATGCGTGTGATGCTGATAATATCTTTACTGTAACCTCTGATTTCGATTTTAATAATTTTGTAAGTACTTGTGGTCTTGGTGGTACCATTACTGTTAACTATATCGTAAGTGATGATTGTGGAAATAGCTCGTCTACTTCGGCAACATTAACACTTTCAGATACAACTGGTCCTGATGTATCGGCGTGTACGTCTGTTGTGGATGCTACTTTAGAATGTGATGGAACTAACAACAGTACCTTAGCTTCTGATTGGAATGCGGCTAATATCGCTGCGCTTGAGACTTGTGCTTCGGATAACTGTTCATCTGCTATTTCTGTAACCTCTGATTTCGACTTTAATAATTTTGTAAGTACTTGTGGTCTTGGTGGTACCATTACTGTTAACTATACGGTTAGTGATGATTGTGGTAATAGTTCGTCTACTTCGGCGACATTAACGCTTTCGGATACGACTGGTCCTGATGTATCAGCGTGTACATCTGTTGTGGATGCTACTTTAGAATGTGATGGTGCTAATAACAATACCTTAGCTTCTGATTGGAATGCGGCTAATATTGCTGCGCTTGAGACTTGTGCTTCGGATGCGTGTGATGCTGATAATATCTTTACTGTAACCTCTGATTTCGACTTTAATAATTTTGTAAGTACTTGTGGTCTTGGTGGTACCATTACTGTTAACTATATCGTTAGTGATGATTGTGGTAATAGTTCATCTACTTCGGCGACGTTAACACTTTCGGATACGACTGGTCCTGAATTAAGTTCTCAATTAAACTTACCAAATTCAGTAACATGTTCTGAAATTCCTGAAATTCCGACACTTGATTTTATTGACAACTGTTCTGCTCAAGATATTTCTATTTCGTTTGAAGAAATTTCAACTTTTACTGGAAATGAAGATAATTATACAATTACCTGGAATTGGGTTGCGATAGACGACTGTGGAAATGAAACTCAAATTTCTCATACTATAAATGTAACTACAGAAAATTACATTGAAGAAATTTATGAAACTAGATGTTTTGAAGATGGAGAAATTGACTTATACCAATTTTTACCAGCAGGTATTGATGATACTTTAGAATGGAATGTTGTAACCGATGGTATAGAAATAGTAAATGGAATATTTGATCCTTTAGAAGTAGAATTAGGTGATTATTTATTTACTTATACAACAGTAAATGAAAATGGATGTTACAATACGATAGAATTGACTTTAAACATTAATGACGAATGTGTTGTATTACCTTGCGGATTAGATAGAATAAAAATATCTAAAGCGGTAACACCAAATGGAGATGGATTTAACGAGACATTTAGAGTAACCGGAGCTGTAGATTGCGGTTATATTGTTGAACTCAAATTATTTAATAGATTTGGAGACATAGTTTACCAATCTAACGATTATCAAAATGATTGGAGCGGTATATCACCAAACTCATCTATAGGTAATGCTGGTAGATTACCTAACGGAACCTATTATTATGTAGTAGTACTTAAAAACAGTGGATTAAAACCAATTGCTGGTCCAATTTATTTAGGTACAAAATAATTAGATTTTAAATGAAAAAAATATCAAAATATTGTATTGTTCTATTGCTACTACTTAATTTTTTACAAGTTGAAGCACAACAATTACCACAATTTACACAGTATATGTTTAATACAATTTCTATAAATCCAGCATATGCAGGAAGTAGAGAAACATTAAGTGTAGTTGGTTTACATAGAAGTCAATGGGTTGGATTAGCTGGTGCGCCAACAACTTCTACGCTATCTGTACATTCGCCTTTAAGAAATGAAAAAATTGGATTAGGAGCAACTGTGATTAATGATGAATTGGGTTATGAAAACTTTGTCTATTTAAATGGTGCTTTTTCTTACACAATACAAGTTTCTGAAAAAACTAAACTTGGTTTAGGTTTAAGCGCTGGATTTATTCATTATAATTTAGATAGAGAAGGCTTTTTAAATGATGAAAGTGTTGCTGAAGATCCGTTTTTTAGTAATTTCACAAATAGATGGAATCCTAATTTTGGTGTTGGAGCTTACTTACATCAAAACAAATGGTACGTTGGTTTATCTGCTCCAAGAATCTTAAAAACAGATTATAACGAATCTGCTTTAGATCCAAATATAGAATATAAAGCGTTAGAACGTGTAGCCTATTACTTTACTGCTGGTTACGTTGTAGACTTAGGAGAAAACACAAAGCTTAAACCTTCCACAGTTGTAAAATTTACAAATGGTGCACCAATAACATTTGACCTTAGTGCTCATTTATTATTCTATGAAAAGTTTTGGATTGGTGGAAGTTATAGATACAACGAAGATACTTCTACAATAGGCGCATTGGCAGATTTTCAAATTTCACCTCAAATGAGAATTGGTTATGCCTACGAGCATTACATTACAGATTTAAGACCTTACACTGGAGGAACGCACGAAATAGTGTTAATGTTTGAAGTTTTTAAACCTACAAGACGTGTTAAATCACCTAGATATTTCTAAACATGAAACTAAATTATTTACCATATATTTTAATATTATTTTTAATTCAAAATATATCTGCACAAACTAAAGTTGCCGATAATTTTTTTAGAGATTATAATTACGAAAAAGCAGCCGAATTATATAAAGAAGCACTTAAAAAAGAAGATAGTACACTACATATTTTATCAAGATTAGGTGACTGCTACTTTAATGTTAGTAAAATAGATCAAGCAGCACTTTGGTATAATAAAGCGATAAATAAATATCCAGAAATAGACTCAGAATACATTTATAAGTACATTCAAACGTTACGAAATCAAAAAAAATATGAAGAGGCTAACGCTTACCTAAAACAATTTAACGCTAAGAATAAAAAAGATAAGAGAATTAAAGATATAGACAACTTTAATTTAGATACTTATAATTCCCTTACAAATACAGAAAAAGTTTATGTGAATGTAAAAAACATACCATTAAACACTAAATATTCAGATTTTGGTGGTTATGCATTTAAAGATAAGCTTTACTTCTACTCTACTTGGGTAAAAGATTCGATTACTGATAAAAAAGAACTTTACGAGTGGAACCAAGAACCGTTTTTAAACATTTTTGAATCTACAACAACTAGAGATAACGATAGCTTATTATATAGTAAAGCCGAAAAATTAAATTCTGATATTAATACACCAAACGACCACGAAGGTTTAGTAACAATAACTAACGATGGTCAAACCATGTATTTTACAAGGAATAACGTTAATAAAAAAGATAAGCGTAGATATAATAAAGAAGGTACATCTAACTTAAAAATTTACCGAGCAACAAAAAAGGAAAATAAGTGGACCAATATTACTGAATTACCTTTTAATAACGATGGATATTCTTGTGGTGCACCAGCTTTAAGTCCAGATAATAAAACTTTGTTTTTTGTATCTGATATGGAAGGTGGTTATGGACAAACAGACCTGTATAAAGTTTCTATAAATGAAGATGGAACTTTTGGTGAACCAAAAAATTTAGGACCAAAGATAAATACAGAAGGTAATGAAAAATTCCCGTTTATTGCTAAAGATTCAACCTTATATTTTTCTAGTGATGCCAATATAAACTTAGGTTTATTAGACATTTTTGAAAGTAACATTTTAAAGAAAAATCAAGATAAAATTGAAGTCAAAAATTTAGGAGCGCCTTACAACAGTCCGTTTGATGATTTTTGTTTTTTTATTGATACTGAAACAAATACAGGCTATTTTTCTTCAAACAGAGAAGGCGGACAAGGCGGAGACGATATTTATGCATTTGGAAAATTTATTTGTGAGCAAACCGTAAAGGGTATTGTAAGAGACGAATTAACTAATGAAACATTATCTAAAGTTAATGTGGTAGTTATTGACGAGAATGGTAAAGTTTTAGAACGTTACCTAACAGATACAGATGGATATTATGAATTTAAAATAGGCTGTGATAAAACCTATACTGTTTTAGCCGAAAGAGTTGTTTATAGACCTGATAAAAAAGAATTTAAGACAACACCAAATAATAACGATACCACAGAAATTAATTTATTTTTAAAACCTTTAATTATAGATAACGAAATTGTAATTAATCCAATTTATTTTGATTACGACAAATCTAACATTAGACCAGATGCTGCTTACGAGTTAGAAAATATAGTAGCTGTAATGAGAGAACATCCAAGAATGATAATTAAAATAGAATCTCATACAGATAGTCGTGGTAGAGATGCTTATAACCTAAAACTATCGGATAGAAGAGCAAAATCTACAAGAGATTATTTATTCTCTAGAGGAATAGCTACAGAACGTGTTCAAAGCGCAATTGGTTATGGTGAAACTCAAATACTAAATAAATGTACAAACGGTGTTAAATGTACAGACCAAGAACACGAAGAAAATAGGAGATCTAAATTTATAATAACTAACGCATATCATTAAAATAAAAAAGCCTTTCAAAAAATATGAAAGGCTTTTTTAGTTGAGTTTAGTTAAGTTATTTTTTTATAAAGATATTTGTAAAATACCATTTATTATTTTCGTCTTTTTCTGCTGAAATTTCAAAATGTGTAAAATCTCCTTCTATGTTTTGCTTATGTCCACTACTATTAAGCCAAGCATTAACTACAGATTGTGCGTTTGTAAAACCATAAGCAACATTCTCTGAAACACTAATTGCATTTGCATTTGCTTCTAAATACGCTTTTCTGCTATGAAAGTAATCGTGATTAACATCGTTTACTTCTATCATATAACCAGTATGAGAATAAGCTTGTCCTTTAATTACATCTATGCTTCCTAACGCATTTAAACCTTCGCTTATACGATATTGATTAATAAGCTCAAGTATTTCAATTTCAATAGCTTTTGCTTCAGGAATTATAACATTTTCGTTAGAAACATTAACATCTTCATCTATAGTATCTGTACTACAAGAAGTAAATGATACAGTAAAAAAAAGTATCGCTAGTAGGTTGATTGTCAGCTTCATATTATAGGACTTATGATTTGGTGTCACTAAAATATAAAGTGTTATTCGGCTTATATGTTAAAGAAATGTTAAAATCGATTAAAAACACGCATTTTAACGTTTCATTTTACACTTTATCGATGAAATGCAAAAATATATTGTATTTCGTCGATGTTTTTATGGCGATAAACGGTTTTTATCCCAGTTTAAATCTTCTTCTAAAGTATACAATATTCTATCATGTAATCTATTAGGTCTTCCTTGCCAAAATTCTATTGAAATTGGTTTAACCATATATCCGCCCCAAAATTCTGGTCGTACAATTTCTTTAGACGTATACTCTTTTTCTAAAGCTTTTAATTTATCTTCTAGAAATTGCCTGTTTGGTATCACTTCACTTTGGTTAGATGCAATTGCTCCTAACTGGCTTCCTTTTGGTCTAGACTCAAAATAACCATCACTTAAATTTGCAGCTATTTTTTCGGCTTTTCCTTTAATAATAATCTGTCGTTCTGCGCCATGCCAGAAGAAGGATAAACAAACGTTAGGATTATGTTCTATTGCTTTACCTTTTTCACTTAAATAATTAGTGTAAAAAATAAAGCCTTCAAAAGTGAATTTTTTAAGTAGTACTACTCTATTTTTAGGAAATCCATCTATTCCAATTGTAGAAATTGTCATTGCATTGGTCTCATCCTCTGGAAAGTGTTGATCTACTTCATTAAACCAGTTTCTAAATAATTCTAATGGATTTTCTGGTGTTTGTTCTAATAGTAATTCTCCTTTTTCGTAGGATTTACGGTAGTTGCTTAAATCTTTTTCCATAAATTTAATTTAAGTGTAAATTTAAGGTTTAAATATGAAATTTTAAGCGGATGTATTTTATTTAAAATTGAAATACTTTACCATCTTTAGCTAAATGTACATTTTCAAAGATAGTTTCTGCTTCTATTTTAAATTGATTTAAATCATGATATCTGGTAGAGTAATGCCCTAAAATAAGTTGTTGCACATTGGCTAGCTTTGCTATGGTTGCTGCTTGTTTTGCAGTACTATGCTTTGTTGGATTTGCTAATTTACTGTGTTGTTCTAAAAAAGTAGACTCGTGATATAATGTTGTAGCATTATTTATTATTGGTAAAATGGCTTCTGTATATGCAGTGTCGCTACAAAAAGCATAGCTTTTTGGTGATTCTGGCGGTAATGTAACTGTTGTATTTTGTATTAATTGCCCGTTACTATTAGGCACATCAAAGCCTTGTTTTAATTTACGATAATAAGCTACATCTATGTTTGCATTTAGTACGGCATTCATATCCAACTTGCGTTCTCCTGGTTTTTCTTTAAACAGAAATCCGTTAGTGTAAATACGATGGTCTAATGGTATTGTGTGTACTTCTACTTTATCATCTTCAAAAATAAGTTGACTTGTAGTCGCTGTTAATTCATGAAAAAATAAATTGTAGTTAGTCCAAGACTCGGATAACTTCATTTGTAACACAATGACTTCTTTTAAGCCTTTTGGGGCGTGAATGTGTAGATCTGCTTCACGACCTAATAATCTAAATGTTGAAATTAATCCTACTAATCCAAAAAAATGATCGCCATGTAAATGAGAGATAAATATATGTTTTATACGATTAAATTTTATTTTGTGTTTTCGTAGTAAGACTTGTGTGCCTTCACCGCAATCTATTAAAAATAAGTGGTTTTTTATTTCTAATACTTGAGATGTAGAATTAGTATTTACTCGTGGTGTAGCACTGTAACAGCCTAAAATGTTTAATTTCATTTAAAGGAATTTAAAAGCCTAAATCTCTTTCCATTTCTTCCATATCAATAATATCGTAAGCTTCTTGTAACGTTGGTACTATAACAATTTCTTCTGGTGTTTTATCTACATCTATACCTTCATTAACGATTACAAAAGAATGTTTTGCTGCACGATGTTGATTAGAAATTCTTAAAAACTCTATTATTTGTTCTAAAGAAATTGGTTTAAGTGTATTTAAATTAACAATGACATTGCTGTTTTTAAATTTTGGGTAAAGCGTTTCTATTTTTTTAACCAATTCTTTAACCGAAGCGTTTTCTTGGGTTATTATTGTTGTATTTTCGTTTTGATCTATTATCATAACTATTGCTTTATTTTTGATGCTAGTAAATAGATAACTGCCATTCTAACTGCAACTCCATTTTGCACTTGATCTAAAATTATTGCTTGTTTAGAATCTGCAACATCACTTGTAATCTCTACACCTCTATTTATTGGTCCTGGATGCATTATTGTAATGTCTTTATCTAAACTATCAAGTAATTGTTTATTAACACCAAATTGTTGTGTATATTCTCTTGTTGATGGAAAATAACTAATATCCATTCTTTCGTTTTGGACACGTAACATATTTGCTACATCACACCAATTTAAGGCCTTTCTTAAATTAGTTTCTACAGTAACACCTAATTTTTCAATGTGTTTTGGTATTAAAGTTTTTGGTCCACAAACCATTACATTTGCGCCTTGTAATTTTAAGGCATAAATGTTAGATAAGGCAACACGACTGTGTAAAATATCTCCAACAATTACTACATTTTTACCTTCTACACTTCCTAATTTTTCTCTAATAGAAAACGAATCTAATAGTGCTTGTGTTGGATGTTCATGTGCGCCATCTCCAGCATTAACTATTGCAGCTTTAACGTGCTTGGATAAAAATACGCCAGCTCCAGGATTTGGATGACGCATTACAACCATATCAACTTTCATTGATAAGATATTATTTACTGTATCTATTAAGGTTTCTCCTTTTTTTACTGAAGATTGTCCGGCTGAAAAATTAATAACATCTGCAGATAAGCGTTTTTCGGCTAATTCAAAAGATAATTTAGTTCTTGTAGAATTTTCAAAAAATAAATTAGCTATTGTAATGTCTCTTAACGAAGGTACTTTTTTAATAGGTCTATTTATAACTTCTTTAAAATGATCGGCAGTTTTAAAAATAAGCTCTATATCTTCTTTTTTAAGATATTTAATTCCTAGTAAGTGATTAACACTTAATTCGCTCATAGTTTAATTATTTATAAGATATACAGTGTCTTCGTCTGCGTTTTCTATCCAGTTAACTTTAACTTTTTCGTTATTTATAGCATCTACTTGTCTACCTCTATAGTTGGGTTGAATTGGTAGATGTCTGCTAAATCTTCTATCTATTAAGGTAAGTAATTCTATTTCTGAAGGTCTTCCAAAACTTTGAATTGCTGTTAATGCTGCTCTAATGCTTCGTCCAGTATATAATACATCATCGATAAACACTACATTTTTGTCTTCGACTACAAAATTAATTTCTGTTTTATTAGCTTCTAAAGGTTTATCGCTTCGTCTAAAGTCGTCTCTATAAAATGTGATATCTAAATGTCCTAATTGAAGGTCAGCTATGTTATAATCTTCTCTTAGAAGTTTTGCTAAACGATTGGCTAAAAATTTGCCTCTTGGTTGTATTCCTATTAATACTGTATTTGAAAAATCGTTATGATTTTCGATAAGTTGACAAGCCAGCCTATGAAGTATAATGTTTATTTCGGTTGCATTAAGAAGCACTCTTTGACTCATAGTATTCCAAACATGTTTGGTAAACAAAGGTAAAGTAAAATATTAGAAGTTAAAAGGTGTTTTTTGTGATATATAAAAAAAGGAGCTTTATTTCTAAAACTCCTTTCTTATTATTAAGAATCGCTATCACTTCTTAATAAATTTATGTTTATGTATTGATGTATCATTTTCTAACACTAAAACGTATAAACCTCTACTTAAATTAGATATATCTACTTTATCTATAACGGTGTTGGATTTAGTTTGTACTTGTCTACCATCTATTGTATAGATTGTAGAATTTTCAAAAGTTGTATTACCTACGATTTCTAGTTCTTGATCTTTATTGATTATTTTAGTTTTAGTTGTTTCAAAATTTGCCGTACTTAAAGTTGGATCAAATTCGCTATCCATAGTGATGGAAGTACTTCCTAATAAACTTGACAAGTTTATTCCAGAATCTGAATTTTTATAAACTCTTAAATAATAGGTATTGGCTGTACCAATATCATCTATTACAAATTGAAAACTACCTCCAACCAAAACAAAAACTGTATAAGCATCGCAGTCTAATTCTTGGAGTTGTCCTATATCACCTTCTGGTGCTAAGAAAATTTGATATTCGACATCTGTCACAAGTGCTAATCCTGCACTTGCCATACCAATGGTCATTTTATTGTTACCTACATTAACTGTGTGTTTATAAAACACATCTTCTGCAGATATACAGGCTGGAACTAATCCGGAATTTGATGCAGAGTTGTAGTCTAAAACGTCTACGTTAGTTAACGTTCCGTCAACTTCTATAGCATCGTTAATAGTATCTCCACTTTGAGCGTAAATAAAATTAAGAGATACAAGTAATACAAGTGTAAATAGTAATTTGTTTTTCATAACATAAAAATTAGGTTAATAAATATTACTATCAATCTATTTAGGGAAACAATACTTTAATTATAAAACCCTAATTGTGCACATATTACAAGTGTATAATTATCATATTTATCTTGAAGTTAATTGATTAGGAAGAGATACAAAAACTAATTTCGATAAAATACATTAAACTTTAACGTTTCTTAACAGAATTTTGATTGAATAATCGGTTTAACAATATAATTCTTACACATATCTGTTTATCAACACTTTATACAACGCTTAAAAACAACATCTAATTAATATCATTTTAATAACTAATAACTTTAATTGATTAAGAGTTGTCTAAATCGGTTAAAATACACGTATAAAAAAAGCCTTTCAAAATTAATTGAAAGGCTGATTTTATATAAAATTAAGTAAGATTATTTCTTACCGTCCATTTTATCTTTTAATGCTTGTAAAGCTTCGTTAGCATCACCTAAAGTTGGTTTAGCTTCAGCAGCTTGAGCTTCTGCTTTTTTAGCAGCAGCTTTTACGTTAGCAATTTCTTCTGCTTTAAATATAGCAGTATGAGATGCTACAACACGCTTAAATTCTTTATTGAATTCAATAATTTTAAATTCAGCAGTGTCTCCTTTTTTAAGCATTTTACCGTCTTCTTTTTCCATATGACGAGAAGGTACAAAAGCAACGATATCTTCGTTAAACTCTATTGTAGCTCCTTTGTCTACTACGTCTGCGATTTCGGCAGTATGAGTTGTTCCAATAGCAAAGTCTGCTTCGTACTTATCCCATGGGTTTTCTGTAGTTTGTTTGTGACCTAAAGATAATTTACGTCCTTCTACATCTAACTCTAATACTACAACGTCTAATTTATCTCCAACGTTACAGAACTCAGATGGATGCTTAATTTTCTTAGTCCAAGATAAATCAGAGATGTAAATTAATCCATCAATACCTTCTTCTAATTCTACAAATACACCAAAGTTAGTGAAGTTACGTACAGTTCCTGTGTGTTTAGAACCTACAGGATATTTAGTTGTAATATCTGTCCATGGATCTGGTGTTAATTGCTTAATACCTAAAGACATTTTACGATCTTCTCTATCTAATGTTAAGATAACTGCTTCTACTTCGTCACCAACGCTTACAAAGTCGTTAGCAGAACGTAAGTGAGTAGACCAAGACATTTCAGATACGTGTACTAATCCTTCTACACCTTCTGCAACTTCGATAAATGCACCGTAATCTGCGATTACAACTACTTTACCTTTTACTTTGTCTCCTACTGCAACTTCTTCTCCTAATGCATCCCAAGGATGTTTAGATAATTGTTTAAGACCTAATTGGATTCTTGACTTATCTTCATCAAAGTCTAAGATTACAACGTTTAATTTTTGGTCTAATTCAACGATTTCGTTTGGATGGTTAATACGAGACCATGATAAGTCTGTAATGTGGATTAATCCATCTACACCACCAAGATCAATAAATACACCGTAAGATGTGATGTTTTTAACAACACCTTCTAATACTTGACCTTTTTCTAATTGACCAATAATTTCTTTCTTTTGCTCTTCGATATCTGCTTCGATAAGCGCTTTATGAGAAACAACAACGTTTTTAAATTCATGGTTAATTTTAACAACCTTAAATTCCATTGTTTTGTTTACGTACTGATCGTAATCTCTAATTGGTTTAACATCAATTTGAGATCCTGGTAAGAATGCTTCGATACCAAATACGTCTACAATCATACCTCCTTTTGTACGACACTTTACAAAACCGTTTACGATTTCTCCAGTTTCGTGAGCCTTGTTAACTCTATCCCAAGCTTTGATTACACGAGCTTTACGGTGAGATAATACTAATTGTCCTGTTGCGTCTTCACGAACATCTATTAATACTTCTACCTTGTCTCCTACTGCTAAGTTTGGGTTGTATCTAAATTCGTTTAAAGAAATAACACCTTCAGATTTTGCGTTAATGTCAATAATAGCATCACGATCTGTAATGTGAATAACTTCTCCTTCTACAACTTCGTCATCTAAAGTATCTACGAAGTTTTCAGATACTAATTTTTCAAATTCTTTTAATTGAGAATCTTCAACCTCATCAATACCTTCTTGGTAGTTGTGCCAGTTAAACTCTTTTAAGAATTTTTCAGGATTTTTTTGAGCTTCAGAAACTTCTGGAGCATTGTTTTGTTTTGCTTCGGTTGCTTCAACCTGAGCGTCTTGTGCTTTTTCAGCCATTTAATTTAATGCAATGTTTATTTTCGCTTTCGCGGAAATTTAAACACTGTGTTTGTATTCTGTGATTTTGTGGATTATTTAAGCGATAAATCTACAGAAGCGTTATAATTATTTTTATATCTATTCCTTTTAAAATCCATTTCTCGCTAAAAGGAGTGCAAAAATAGTACATTTTAACAATATTGCCTAATTTATTTTAAATTTTTAATGTCCTGAAAATCAGAATAATTATAAATTTGAAAATCTTAGAATTTTATCACATTATATCGGTGAAAAATTACACTTTATCGATATAAGTGATTTAGTTAACTTTAATTTTAAATTAATTGATGTTCTATTATTTATCTTTATAGTAGAATTAACAATAAAACTTATTTACTTATGGCAGTTAAAGCAAAATACCAAAGCGTTTTAGATTTAGGAGAAAAATTAAATATTCAAAATGGAGACGTTTGGGAAGAAAACGGAATTTTAAAAGTTAAAGGTACAGCTGCTACGCAGTACGAAAAAAACTTAATTTGGGATGAGATTAAAGCAGTAGCTGGAACTGAATCTCCTGAAGATATAAAAGCTAATATCACTGTTGCAGATGAGAGTATTTATGCAAAACACACTGTAAAAAGTGGTGATACTTTAGGTAAAATAGCTAAGCATTATTACGGAAATGCAGGAAAATACACTGCAATTTTTGAAGCTAACAAGGACATTTTAAATAATCCTGATGTGATACATCCTGATCAAGAACTTAAAATTCCTAATTTATAAGATTTTTGAAATTACTAAAAAGCGAACTTAATAGTTCGCTTTTTTTATTTATCAATTGCTTTATTAACTAAGCTTAGTATTTTTTCAAATTGTTGTTCTAACGTTAAATTAGAATTGTCAATTTCTATAGCATCTTCAGCTTTTGTAAGCGGAGAATTTTCGCGGTTAGAGTCTATATAATCTCTTTCTCTTACATTTTTTAAGACATCTTCGTAATTTACTTGATCGCCTCTATTTATTAGTTCGTCATAACGTCTTTGTGCTCTAGTTTCGGCAGATGCAGTCATAAACAATTTTAATTCTGCATTAGGAAAAACCACTGTTCCAATATCACGACCATCCATAACAACACCTTTATCTTTTCCCATTTGGTGTTGTTGCTTAACTAATTGGTATCGTACTTCTGGTATTGCTGCAACTTTGCTTACATAACTAGAGACTTCTAATGTTCTAATTTGTTTTTCTACGTTTTCTCCATTTAAGTAAACTTCAGCAAAACCTAATTGATCATTAAATTTAAAACTAATAGTTATTTTATCTAAATTGGTAACTAATGCTATCACATCAAAATGGTCTTTATCTATCCATCCGTTTTGCATTGTATATAAGGTTACAGCTCTATACATTGCGCCAGAATCTACATAAATATATCCTAAATGTTTTGCTAATTGTTTGGCAACAGTACTTTTTCCAGTAGAAGAAAATCCGTCTATTGCGATAGTTATTTTTTGCACGTTTTAAACTTTAGATTGCAAAAGTAAGATAAAATTTAGTTTTTAAAATAATTTAAATTACTGCAAATCTATATGCAATCCAAAAAAGTTGGCATTTGCTGCTGCAGTATATTTTGCATGCGTGTAACTAAAACGAAGTTTGTTTAGTTTTACTGCAAATCCAGCCGATAATCCAGAAAAATTTCTTTGGTCTACAATCCTTAATTCTTCGGCTCTTCTAAAATTATATCCTAAGCGAATATTAAATCCTTTATCTGGAAAAAGTTCTGCTCCAATAATTGTATGGCGCATTACATTATTTAAAAAGCCAACGTTTTCTTGAGTTTGATTACCTTCTAAATCTGTTGTTGCTCTTGCTGGATTTGAAACGCCAATTGGCCATTCTTGAAGATTTTCAAAAGTTAAGTGCCAACGTAAAGGAATGTTTTCTAAAGTCTGACTTAATCCAATATTAATCTCCAATGGTAAGGATTCTTGTCTGCCAGCATAGGTAGTAATTTGTGTTCCTAAATTACGTACAACTAAGGTTGCTTGAAATTCTAAATCTTCGTCTACATAAAGTAAACCTAAATCTGTTGCTATTCCTAAAGAATTATATTGCTCTAAACTTGATGAAATAAACTTAACGTTTGTTCCAAAATAAAAATCGCTGTAGCCAATTTGTAGAGCATAACCAAGAGATAAAGCTGCTTCATTACCTGTAAAACTTCCGGTAGGATTTCCTTGCTCGTCATAACCATCAAAATCACCATAATTAATATAGGTTACTCCAGCATGAAAGGTTTGCGTACGTCTGTCCCAAGTATAGGCATATGCAGCAGTACCGTAGTTTATTCCGCCTAAATAGCTACTGTAGTTTAATGCAAATTGGTTATCCATATTTACATTAATAGTAGAAGGGTTATATAATGCTTGTGTCACATCATAGTCTACATTGGTTAAGACTTTACCACCAAGCGCTGCTTGACGCGGCGAAGCAACTAAATTTAAAAATTGATATGTAGATTGTCCACCTAATTGCGAAAAACAATACGTGCTAAAAAAGAATAGTACTAGTGGGACAATTTTTTTATACATAAACGCTGCAAAATAAATAAATCTCTTTTAAAACGATATTATAGTTGATTTATTTTTTTAACGTAATTTAATCTTTTGTCCTATTTTAAGGTTATTAATATCTACTTTATTTAATTGCTTTAACTCTTGAACTGTTAAATTGTATTGTTTAGCTATACTATAAAAGGTTTCGTTCTTTTTTATGGTATGATATTCTGGTAGTTGATTTTCTTTAGAAGCTTTAAGCTTTGCCTCTTCCAACTTCTTTTGCGCTTCTAACAATTCTAATTTTGCTTTTTTTACCTCATCAGTTTCATTATTTTCTGAAGTGTTAGGTATCAAAATTGGTTTTGACAAAGTGTTTTGTGCGCTTTTATTTGTTGTCGCATTTGGTTTATTATTTACTGGTGGCGGCGATAAGGTAGATGGTGATTGTCCCGGTTGTAGTCTTGCTACAATTCTTTCGTCACCAGAATAACTAATAGTTGGACTACTTGAAGGAATTAATTTTTTAATTATAATTTTTAGCTTTTGGTTTAAATCTAATTTTTTAGAAGACAAGTCATTATCTTCCATTAATTGATTTACATCTACATTGTATTGTTTGGCTATTTTACTTAAGGTTTCACCTTTTTTAATTTCATGAATTTTTATATCGTTATAAACAACACCACTTGCTGTAGTTTTTAACTCTTTTGGGTTGGTATTATCATGATCTAAAAGTACATATTCGCCTGTTTTTGTAGATAAAAAAGCATCTTGACCTTCTATCACGATTGGTAAAAACTCTTCATTTTCTTGACTGAAACTGAATTGAAAAATTAATAAAAATGAGATAAGTATTAAGCGTTTCATATGAAATAATTAAAGTTTGCCAAAGCAAATATAAAGCATTGATTTTAATTACTTTAACAACAACACCTGATCTATTTTTATAATGTTGTTTTGTAAATTATTTATTCGTTTTATTACATCTACCGACAAACCTGTTTGCCTAGCAATTGCATATAAAGTATCTCCTTTTTTTACTTTCCAATAGTTTTTAATTTCTCTTGAACTATCATAACCAATTTTTAAAGTTTGGTTTACATTTATAATATTATTGGATAGATTGTTTACTGCTTTTAATTGTGCAATACTAATTCCATACGTTTTAGAAATACTGTAAAGCGTTTCGCCTTTTAAAACAGCATGTATTGTTATAATATTTTCTGAATCACCTTTGGATACTACTACTCCTTCCTTAATAGTTTGTCCATTTAGCAACTTAGTTTCGCCTGTTTTAACATTTAAAACAGCTGGTTGACCATCAAGAATTATATTTATCTGATCACTATTTTGTCCTTTAACAGAAAAGGTTGCCATACTTATGGCAACCAATAGAAAATATTTCATTTTTATATAAAAATTATAATGTTTTAGCGTTTTTAACTTTTGTATTAGTTATCGCTATATCTATTACATCTTTCATATCTGTTACATAGTGAAATGTAAGACCTTTTAAATACTCTGGCTTGATTTCTTCTATGTCACGTCTATTGTCTTCGCAAAGTAATATTTCTTTAATTCTTGCGCGTTTTGCAGCTAGAATTTTTTCTTTTATTCCACCAACTGGCAAAACTTTCCCACGAAGTGTAATTTCTCCAGTCATTGCTATGCTCTTTTTTACTTTCTTTTGAGTAAATAATGACACTAAAGACGTTAACATAGTTACTCCTGCGCTTGGTCCATCTTTTGGAGTTGCGCCTTCTGGTACGTGAATATGAACGTTATAATTATTAAAGACATCTGATTTTATTCCTAAAATTTCGGCATTTGCTTTAATATATTCCATAGCAATTGTCGCAGACTCTTTCATGACTTTACCTAAATTACCGGTAATTGTCATTGCTCCTTTTCCTTTAGACAAAATAGATTCTATAAATAATATATCACCGCCAACACGTGTCCAAGCCAATCCTGTAACTACACCTGCAACGTTATTATTCTCGTA